>DASZCB010000600.1:0-5470 GCA_035943575.1 Rhodanobacter sp.
AACCTTGTACGCCACTGTCAGCAGTGCGATCCACACCACGCCCACGTACAACGCCACGCGAGTGTCGGGACTGTAGCCGAGCATCACCAGCACGAAGGCGAGGAAGGCCAGACACACCACGCTGCTCAGTGGAAAGCAACGCAGCCGGAACGGCAACGGCGCCGGCAGTTGCCGGCGGAAGCGCCAATGCGCCACCAGCACAGTGCCCCAGGTCCATACCGTATTGAACGCGAGGATCGACATCATCATGCCGAAGATGCGCCCCGGTACCAGGTAGTTCAGCAGCACGCCCAACATCAGAAACACCAGCGTCACCAGCACGCCGCGCACCGGCACGCCCTGCCGGCTCAGGCGCTGCATGGCCAGCGGCGCCTGCCCCTTGATCGACAGGCTGTGCAGCATGCGGCTGCCGCTGAACGTGGTGGAGTTGAAGCTGGACAGCGCGGCGGTGATCACCACGAAGTTGATCAGCCCCGCCGCTTTGGGAATGCCCAACTTGGCGAACGTGCTGACGAACGGGCTGCCCTGCGTACCCAGTTCGTTCCACGGATAGATCGCCATGATTACGAACAGCGCGCCGATGTAGAAGATCAGGATGCGCCAGATCACCGAGTTCACCGCGCGCGGAATCGTCCGCTCGGGCTGCGCCGCCTCGGCCGCAGCCATACCAATCGTCTCGATGCCGCCGAACGAGAACACCAGTACCGGCAGCGCCAACACCATGCCGGTTACACCATTCGGAAACCAGCCGCCGTGCGACCACAGGTTCGACAAGCCCAGTGGACGGCCGCCATTGCCCCAGCCCAGCCAGATGATCGCGGCACCGCCGGCGATCATCAGCACCACCGTCAGCACCTTGATCAGCGCGAACCAGAATTCCATCTCGCCGTAGACCTTCACCGCCAGCAGGTTCAGGCCACCGATCATCGCTACGCTACCGAACGCCCATATCCACTGCGGCCAGTCGGGAAACCACGCCTTCATGTAGATGCCCACCGCCGTGCTCTCGGCAATGCCCACGCCCATCATGAGGATCCAGTAGTTCCAGCCGGTGAGATAACCGGCGAACGGGCCGAGGTAGCGATGCGCATAGGTACTGAACGAACCGGCCACCGGGTCGTGCACGGCCATCTCGCCCAGCGCGCGCATGATGATGAAGATCATCGCGCCGCCGAACAGATAGGCAAACAGCACTGACGGGCCGGCCAACTTGATCGTGCTGGCCGAACCGAGGAACAGGCCGGCGCCGATGCACATGCCCAGCGCCATGAAGGTGATGTGGCGCGGGTTGAGGTTGCGCTGCAGCTGTTGGGTCATACGGGATACCGGTGGAAGAAAGAGTCAGCGCAGCAACCGGCGCTTCGGCTTGACTGGCAGCCGGCCGCGCCAATACTCGATCATGACATAGCCGCCAACCATCCCACCGAGGTGGGCGAAGTGGGCCACACCCGCTTGCGTGCCGGTAACTCCCTGCACCAGTTCGACCACGGCATAACCGGTCACGAAAAGCCATGCCGGCATCGGCACCGGCAGAAAGATCAGCATCATCTTTTCCTGTGGGTACAGCATGCCGAACGCCAGCAGTATGCCGAAGAGCGCACCCGATGCACCGATCGTGGGGTAAAAACCAGGGATGAACCAATGCACCACGATCAGCTGTGCAATGGCCGCCACGATCGCGCAGACAAAATAGTAGATGAGGAAATGGCGCGCACCGAAGGTACGCTCGATCGTCCCGCCGAACATGTACAAGCCGAACATGTTGAACAGGATATGCGTGAAGCTGCCATGCATGAAGGCGTAGGTCACCAACTGCCAGATGCGGAAACCTGCAGTGACGATGTTGCCGTCGGGCGCTGCGTCGGTGACATCCGGGCCCAGCGGCCATAGCGCGAAGTGCTGGGTCAGCGCCAGACTCGTCTCATCGTGCAGCAGCAGTTGTAGCAGGAACACGACGACATTCGCGATCAGCAGATTGCGCGTGACAGGTGGCAAATCAAAAGGCATCAGATGGTTTCCGGAAGATCAGCGGCAAGCGTAGCGATGACGGCACGCTGCCGCCAGCAGTGGCATCTCAGTACTGGCTCCGCGCGGTCGGAATCGTTCGTGCGGAATCGACGCGCAGCGATACCATAAACGCGAAAGCCGCCTGACGGCGGCTTTCGACGAGCGCAAAATGAAGTCCGCGCTTCAGCCCTTGTCCACCGCCGCCAGCGCCATCGCTTCCGGTCGCTTGGCGCCAGCAAAACGCTTGGCCCAATAGACCTCGTCGAGGCTGGAAATTTCCACCGACTTGCCGCTGGCTGGCGAATGGATGAAGCGACCCTCCGAGATGTAGATACCGACGTGCGAAATGCGCTGCTTACCGTGGGTGCGGAAAAACACCAGATCACCCGGCTTCATGTCGGACCGCTTGACCTTGAGGCCAGCCAGGAACTGTGAGGCGGAGTTGTTCGGCAGCTGCAGGCCGATCGCATGGGCAAACACGTAGCGGACGAAGCCGCTGCAATCGAAGCCGGTGGACGGATCATGGCCGCCGCGCACATAGCGGATATCGCGCATCTTCATCGCCATCGCGATCAGCGACTTGCGCAGGTCCGTGGCACTTTCGTTACCGTCAGCAACAGCTGAGGGTTCGTCACCCTCAGCCTGGGCAGCGACGGTACGGTTGGCCGCAGCAGGGCGCGCGGCAACGTCACGGCCGGCCAGCAGAGCCTGACCATCGGCGGGAACAATGGACTGGGCCAGCATCGGCGCCGGATTGAAGATCGGCGGCTGGGTCAGCAGCTGCGGCGTGACGTCGGCGATGGCCTGGAAGCCACTCACGGCGGAGGATTTGCCTTGAAGCGAACCGGAACCCGGCAGCTCCGATCCCGTCACGGCATCCGCCGTGGCCGATGTATCGGCATCCACAGGGCTGGTGCTGGATGTGGCCGACTTGGAATGCGTGGTCTTGTGCTTCGCGGCGGCGAGCTTGCCGTGTGCTGGCTGGTGCCGTGCCGATTTGGCGTGCGCCGACTTCGGATGCTGCTGCGCGTGTTTCGGATGGAGTGGCTTGGCTTGGGTCTTGCTGGCCGTTGCCTGTACCGGTGCGATCACGAGCAGGGCCGCTGAGAGCACGAAAAAGGCGGTCAATCGCTTGATTGGCATGCGGGGGAAAATCCCTTGTGATTCACAGGATTGGCCGCCTGCAGAAGCTGACGACGTAACGATGTAGTGAACTTAACAAGAAGATGCCGTGTGCATGTTGGATTGAGGTTAACTGAACCCTGTCGTTTCAAAAAACGATGACGGAACGCACATTTCGATACAAAGCATTGATTTTTGTCAAATAAAACAATGAATTTCTGTCCGAATAGACTATTTCAAGACTTGATTGTCGCCTCAGGCCAGTAATGAGAGTCTGTATAAGGCCGATTACCGAAGATGGCGCTACCAATCCGCACTTCGGTGGCTCCTTCGGCAATGGCGAGCGCGAAGTCGCCGCTCATGCCCATGGAAAGCCTTGGCAAATCATGACCTTGTATCGCCACCTGGTCGCGCAGTTCACGCAGCAGAGAGAAACAGCGACGCACTTCGACCGGCTCGCTGGAATGGGTCGCCAGGGTCATCAGGCCGCGCACCTGCAGGCTGTCATGACCGCGCAAAATATCGAGGAAGGCCGGCAGCTGCTCGGGTGGCAACCCGTACTTGCTGAGCTCAGGCGAGGTCTTGACCTGCACCAGCACGTCGATGCTGCGCCCTTCCTGCTGCAGTCGCCGGTCCAGTGCCTCGGCCAGCTCCAGCCGATCCAGCGACTGCACCTCGCTGACCAGTCGGGCCACTTCCCTGGCCTTGTTGGTCTGCAGGTGGCCGATCATCACCCAGTCGATGCCGCAGTCCGCCAGCGGCGCCGATTTGTCACGAATTTCCTGCACCTTGTTCTCGCCGAAGCGATGCAGCCCCAACGCGACCGCCGCCCGTATCAGCTCCGGACCAAAGGTCTTGCTGACCGGCAGGATGTCTACCGACGCCGGATCGCGGCCAGCTTCACGGCAGGCGTCATCGACACGCTGGCGGATCTGCGCCCAGTTGGTGACCAGATAAGCGGTATCCGTGCTCATGCCTCGACCGTCGGACTCAGGCCTTGCCGCTCTGCTCGTGATGTCGCGCCACCACCTCGGCCACCACCATGCTGACCTTCTTGCCGGTGGGAATGTGCAGGAACTCGTTCGGGCCATGCGCGTTGGAATGCGGGCCGAGCACGCCGGTGATGAGAAACTGCGCCTTCGGGAATTTCTCGCCCAGCATGCCCATGAACGGGATGCTGCCGCCCTCGCCCATGTAGGTAGCTGGCGCACCGAAGTAATGCTGCGAAGCATCGGCGACCGCCTGTTCCAGCCACGGCGACAACTGCGGCGCGTTCCAGCCGCTGCCATCCTTCTCCAGCGCGAAAGTGACCTTGGCGCCGTACGGCGGGTCCTTTTCAAGCAGCTGCTTGAGGAACTCGCCGGCCTTGGCGCCATTGAGCGTCGGTGGCACGCGCAGGCTGAGCTTCACCGAGGTCTGCGTCCGTAAAACATTGCCGGCACTCTCCAGCGGCGGCATGCCGCCGATGCCGGTCACCGCCAGTTGTGGGCGCCAGGTGCGATTGAGTACGAGTTCCGCCAGATCATGGGTGACCGGCTGCATGCCCTCGACCCACGGGAACTTGTCGTAGATGTCGTCGCCAAGCACCTCGGCCGTGAGCTTGGCCTGCTCGATCCGCTGCGCTGGAATCTCGACGTACAGTTCCTTCGGCTTGATCTGTCCAGTGGCCGGATCCTCCAACCGCGACAACAGCTCGCGCAGGATGCGGAAGCTTGACGGCACCACGCCGGAAGCGTCGCCCGAATGCACACCCTCTTCCAGCACCTGCACGGTGAGGTTGCCGCCAGTCATGCCGCGCAGCGAAGTGGTGAGCCACAACTGGTCGTAATTGCCGCAGCCGGAATCCAGGCACACCACCAGTGACGGGCTGCCGATGCGCGCGGCCAGATGATCGACGTAAAACGGCAGGTCGTAGCTGCCCGATTCCTCGCAGGCCTCGATCATCACCACGCAGCGCGCGTGCGGAATGCCCTGTTCATGCAGTGCCAGCAGCGCGGCGAGCGAGCCGAAGATCGCGTAACCATCGTCGGCGCCGCCGCGTCCGTACAGCTTGTCGCCCTTGATCACCGGTGTCCACGGGCCGAGCCCCTCGGCCCAGCCCGTCATCTCCGGCTGCTTGTCCAGATGGCCGTACAGCATCACGGTGTCGTCGCCCTGGCCGGGCACTTCGATATAGATGAGCGGTGTGCGCCCTTCCAGTCGCACTACTTCGAGCCTCGCCCCCGGCAGCGCGGACAACTTGGAGCGCGCCCAGTTTTCCATCAGCTTGACCGCGGCATCCATGTGGCCATGCTCGACCCACTTCGCGTCGAACATCGGCGACATGTTGGGAATACGGATG
>DASZCB010000601.1:0-1858 GCA_035943575.1 Rhodanobacter sp.
CTCGAATTCGCGCGGGCCGAAGCAGTACACCAGCACCGCCAGTGCGAACAGCATCTGCAGCAACTCGCCTAGCGGCGTGCGGCCGAGCAACCATTCAAGTAGCACGCACAGTGCCAGTGGCAGCAACAGGGCAAGCGCTACGCGCCCGCCGCCGCTGGTGTCAGCCAGCTGGCTGACCCAACGTCGGAACCAGCCATCGCCGCGCCAGCGCGCCAGTTGCGGCATGACGTGCAGCAGGCCGAGAGCGATGAGGGCGACAAGCAGACGGATGGCCATGATGGAGTGAACTCGCAAGCAGTCACTGCATTGTATGCGAGGGACCGGCCATCTCGCAGATCGGCATCGGCATGATGTGGCGCAGCAAGGCGCCACTTTGCGCCTGGATCAACCCGATGGATTGGCCGCGACCAACGACTCCAGATCCAGCCCGGCGCGTTGCTGCAGCCAGTGCGCCAGCAACTGGTACGACACCGACAGCGCGGTAGACGGCATGAAACTGCCGTCGGCGATGCCGTCGACGATCTGTTGCGGGGCGAACCAGCGCGCGTCTTCCAGTTCGTGATCGCGCATGTCGATGTGGCGCGACACCGCGGTGGCAATGAAGCCGACCATCAGCGAGGCAGGCATCGGCCACGGCTGCGAGGAGTGATAGCGCACCTCATCGACGATGACGCCGGCTTCCTCGGCCACTTCGCGGCGCACTGCGTCTTCCAGCGACTCGCCCGGCTCGACGAAGCCAGCAAGAGTGGAATAACGACCGGCTGGCCAGCCCGCTTGGCGGCCGAGCAGGCAGGCGCCCTCGTGCTCGACCAGCATGATGACGGCGGCATCGGTACGCGGAAAATGCAGGCGTGCGCAATCTTGATTCGTGCACTGGGCGCGATGGCCGGCGGCGACCAGCTGCAGCGGTGCGCCGCAACGGGCGCAATGGCGCGTCTCGCGTTGCCAGTGCGACAGACCTTTGGCATAGGCGAACAGGCCGGCTTCGTCCGCCGCCAACCGCAGACCGGCGCTGCGCAGGTTCATGCGGCGTGCGTCGAGTGCATTCTCCAGCTCGCCGACACGCTGAGCGTCGTCCACCACCAGCAGAAAATGCGGGCGCTGATCGGCGATGCCGAGCAGGGTAATCGGTGCGTCGCCGAGCCATTGCCCGCGCTCATTGGAATCCAGCCAGCGCAGCGCTTCGCGGTCGCGCTGCATGAATGCTTCGCCGGCCGCATCCAGCAGCAGGTAACGCGCCTCATTCGAGCGCGCCTGTTCGGCAATCCATGCGGATTCATCGCGCCGTTCGGCGATCCGGTCGAGGATCAGGCTGAGTCCGGCGAAGGTATTGGGACGCGGCAGCTTGGCCCGATCCATCGAACGACCTCAGGTGGAAAACGAGGATCCGCAGCCGCAGGTGGTCTTGGCGTTGGGATTGCTGATGACGAACTGCGAGCCGCTGAGGTTCTCTGCGTAGTCGATTTGCGCGCCGGTGAGGTACTGCAGCGACAGCGGATCGCACAGCAGAGTCACACCCTCGCGCTCGACCGCAAAATCATCTTCAGCCTGGGCTTCGTCGAAGGTGAAACCGTACTGGAATCCCGAGCAACCACCGCCGCTGATGTACACGCGCAACTTCAACGCCGGATTGCCTTCTTCGGCAATCAGCTCATGCACCTTGTGCGCGGCAGCGGCGGTGAACAGAAGCGGCGCGCCGCTGCTGCGGTAATCGGGGATCGCGACGAGAGTTTCCATGATCATCTAGATGGGGTTGGGACGGACAAGCGCAAGCATACCGCTTCAGGCCGGCACGGCCTCGTCGAGCTCGGCATCCGGCGCCGGCAATTCGCGCTGCGCTTCCTCGGCCTGGCGAGAG
>DASZCB010000602.1:0-5466 GCA_035943575.1 Rhodanobacter sp.
CGACAACCGGAGCCACTGGCGCAACGCCATCAGACCGCCGATCGATTCCAGCAATGCCGATGGCACCCAGATGATCACGCCACCGATCAGCTGACCAGTCAGCACGTTGAAGGTGAACGCGCGACCGCAGATCTCGAAGATCGGATAGAGGTCGGCCTTGGAAAACGTGACGATGGCGCCGGCGAGGATCTGCGGCGTCATGGTGACCGCGGGCGACAACACGCGCAGCCCGGCCGTCATCCGCCCCGGCGGGTGCGGCCGATGATCGAGTACCAGCAACCAGTAGGCGAAGCCGCTGATCAACATGCTCCAGTTCATGAAACGGTAGACGCGCCAGTCCAGCATCGCCAACGTCTGCAAATCAGGAATCAACCAGATCACGATGAAGGCGATGAACAGCAGCGTCGCCACCATCGGATTCAGCAGCACGCCGCTGACAATGCGCCACGGCCATGAGCGCCACAGCGGTAGCAGCACGTGCACGCGCCACGCCAACGGCATGCCGGCACGCAGCACCGTGCCAGGAAACGCGGTGATGATCAGCAACGGCGCCAGATGATGCAGCAGCAGTTGCTGGATCCGGTGCATGAAGAACTCATGCTCGGCGTAGTAGTCCAGATAGGTGTGCAGCGACAGGTAGATGATCGACATGCCGGCCCAGAACGCCAGCTTGCGACTGAGGCTCACCGACAGCCGGCGGCTGCCGCGCAGATACAGCACGCAGGTCAGCAGGAAGCCCGCGAGGAATATCCACGAAAACTCCCACGGCACAATCCATTTCAGCAACGTTGAGATCACGGTCATTGCACCAGCGCTTGCATCCGCACCGGCAGGCGCCGGCGACCGCCCAGCATAATGCCGCACGCCCGCGGAATCTGCCGCAGTAGCGCCACGAAGTTGCGGCAGATTGCCGCTTTCACCGCCGCTGGCGGCTGTATCGGTTACGCCGCCAGCCGTACAGCAGACCGATCAGCACCACCAGCGCAGGCACCAGCACGATATTGATGAACTTCACGCGCAAGCCAAGCGCGTCGATCTCGGCGTTGAGCTGGTGCTGCACTTCGCGCAACTCCTTGTTGATCGCCAGCTGACGCTGGCGGAATTGCTCGATCTCGTGACGCTGCTCGACCGTGACGGTGCTGTCGTGGCTGCCCTTGGCCGGCTGCAGCTCGTCCAGTCGACGGCGCGTATCGGCCAGTTCCTGCTCCAGTTCCTGCTCCTTCTGCAGGAATTTCTGATCGGCCACGTTGCGCAACGCCTGCACTCGCGTGAACGGCCGCTGCGAAGTCGAGCGTCCGTGGATCGACAGCAAGGCCGAGGAGCCGCTGAGGTTATCCACCAGATTGGTGACGAAATCGCCGTTGTTGGCGAAGATCCGCATCATCGTCTCGCCCAGGGGTGTCTGCGGTTCCACCCACAGCCGGTCGCTGAGCAGATCGGTATCGGCTACCAGAATCACCTCAACATTCGGCGCGGAATGCGCCAGATGGCCGCGCTCGCCGGCGCGTTCGGGAAACGCGCTGTCGAACGTGCCTCGCAGGCGCGCCGCGAGCACGTACTGGGCGTTGTCCGGTTTGTAATCCTGCAGCAGTGTGGTCGGATCGTTGCTCGCATCGAGTACCCGTTGGGTCGATACCACTTCAGCTTCAGCACTACTTTGCAGCAGCGGGATCAGCCGCGTCTGCGCATCCGCCGCCAGATCGAAGTAGCCAACGGTGGATACATTGATCCGCTGCAGGCTGGCGGTGACGGCATCGTCGCGGTTGAGTTCCTGCGGCCCGAGATCAAGCATCGCCGGATGGTTGAGGCTGCTGCCGGCCAGCTCGATCTGCAGCGCGCGGCCGCGATCCAGCACAACTTTGTGCGGGTCGAAGCGCACCCCCCACGCCGCGAACAACCGCGGCAGATCCGATCCGTGATCAGGAAACGTGGTGCTGTCAGGCGTATACGGCGCGTTGTCGAGTTCCGCATCGGGATCGACGAATACCGCCAGGTGGCCGCCGCGCAGCACGTACTGGTCGAGCGCATACAGCGCATCGGGCGGCAGCTGCTTGGGCTGGATCAGCAGCAGTACCTTCATGTTGTCGTCGATGCGCTGCAGCTTCGCCGGATCCAGTGGCTTAACGTCGAACAGCTGGCCGAGCTGCTGCATCACCTTCCACGGTTGCTCGCCGAGCGCTGGATTGCCATTGACCTGCAGTGAACTGATCACGCCGATCGATGGCTTGCTGCCCTGGTTCAATTCGTACAGCAGCTTGGCGATGTCGTATTCGAGAAACGCCTCGCGCGCCGGATCGAAGAACGGAATCGCCAGGGTTTTCTCCGGCACGCGATCATCCGTGCTGTCGCTGTCGCCCGTGCCCGACAGCGCGCTGCCGGCCAGTCCGAAAAACACCCGCTCGCCGTTGCTGCCGCCATTGGCGGCGGTCAGACCGCTGCCTTCGGCGCTGGCTTCGTCGTCGGAGTACGGCACCGGATCGATGATCTGCAGGCGCACCCGGCCGTGCGAGCGCGAGACCATCTCCTGCAGCATCTCGCGCACGCGCTGCTCATAGCTGCGCAACTGCGGCAGGTCACGGGTGGCATGATCGGAGAAATACAGGGTCAGTCGCAACGGCCGCTGCAACGCGTCGACGATGTGCAGCGTGCCCGGCGTCAGCGTATACAACTGGTCGGTGGTGAGGTCGATCCGCGATGCGTGCAGCCAGCGGCTGCTGGCCACGATCAGCGGCACGAACACCAGCACCAGCAGCACCAGCAAGCCGTACAGCATGGCGCGTCGGGTGAGATGTAACGGCGTGGTAAACAACGGGTGCAGGCGCAGGCGGGGCATGGCTCAGCGCGTCCGTTTCATGTCGAGTAACAGCACACCGCCGATCAGCCAGCCGATCATGCTGAGCAGAAAGTACAGCAGGTCGCGGATGTCCAGCACGCCGCGCGCGATCGCCTCGAAATGCCGCAGCATGGACAGATGCGCCACCGCGTTGATCAGCCTGCGCGGCAACGTGCCCGAGAAGAAATCCAGTACCTGCGGCTGCCCGACCAGGATCAGCAGCACGCACACCAGCGCGGTGAGGATGAACGCAACTACCTGGCTATGGGTCAGCGCCGACAAACAGGCCCCGATCGCGATGAAGCTGCCGGCCATCAGCCAACTGCCAAGATAACTGGCCAGGATCACGCCATTGTCCGGCGAGCCCAGATAGTTGACCGTGATCCAGATCGGGAAGGTCAGCACCAGCGCCAGCCCGATGAACAGCCAGGCCGCGAAGAACTTGCCGAGCATCGCCTGCCACAGCGTCAGCGGCAACGTCAGCAACAGCTCCAGCGTGCCACCCTTGGTCTCCTCCGCCCACATGCGCATGGTGATCGCCGGCACCAGGATCAGGTACAGCCACGGATGCATCACGAAGAACGGCTGCAAGTCGGCCTGCCCCCGCTCGTAGAAATCGCCGACGTAAAACGTGAGGATGCCGGCCAGCACCAGAAAGATCACCAGGAACACATAGGCCACCGGTGTCACGAAGTAGCTGCGCAATTCGCGCCGCAGCACGGCATTGACCGGGCTCATGCGTGGCCTCCGACGCTGACATCCGCGGTGGTGATCTGGCGGAACACCTCGTCCAGTCGGCCACGCTCGAGCTGGATCTCCGACACCTCCAGCCCCTGCTCGCGCAACAGCGTCTCGACCGGTTCCAAGATGCGCTCGCCCGGCTTCGGAAATACCGTAATGCGGCCGTCCAGCGGATCGACCTCGATCGCCGCCACCTGCGGCAACCGGCCCAGCATCTCCTGCGACATGCCGCTGCCCGGCGCGCTGAACGACACCGCGCCGTGATAACGCGAGCGCGCCTCCAGCTCGGCCGGAGTGGCATCGGCCAGCAGCTTGCCGCGGGCGATGATCACCACCCGGTTGCACAGCGCATGCACTTCTTCCAGCAGGTGCGTCGAAATAAGAATCGTGCGCTCGCGCGCCATCACGTCGATCAGCTGGCGCACCGCGTGCTTCTGGTTCGGGTCGAGGCCGTCGGTGGGTTCGTCCAGCATCAGCACCGGCGGATCGTGCAGGATCGCCTGGGCCAACCCCACGCGCCGACGCAGGCCTTTCGACAAGGTATCGATGCACAGCCCCAGTACTTCCTCCAGCTGCAGCTGCTGCACTATCGCCTCGAAACGCCGATAGCCGGCGTCCGGCTTGAACCCGCGCATGCGGATGATGAACTGCAGAAACTCGCGCACCGTCATCTCGCCGTAGCTCGGCGCACCTTCGGGCAGGTAGCCGAGGGCGCGTTTCGCCTTCATCGGTTCACGGCTGACGTCATGGCCGCACACCCGCGCGGTGCCCGAGGTGGGCACCAGAAACCCGGCGATCATGCGCATCGCGGTGGATTTTCCGGCACCGTTGGGGCCGAGCAGGCCGAGCACCTGGCCGGGTTCGACGCGAATGCTCAGCGCATCCACCGCGGTCAGGTTGCCATAGCATCGGGTGAGCTGGTCGGTTTCGATCATGTCCGGCGGTGGGCTGTGGCGGGCGTAGCGTCAACCGCTTGAACGGGTCGGATACCGGCGCCGCGGATGGTCCTGCAATGTACCGCAAGACACCGGCAAAGTTCGGTGTCGCCGGCGAACCGGCCCGATTGCGATCCGGTTGCCGAAAAAGAAAAGGCCCTTCCGTCACGGAAGGGCCTTGCTCTGCAGCACCTGCGCCCGGCTTATTTGCCGGCGCTGGCAGCCTTGGCCGGTGCAGCGCTGCTGGCCGGCGCCGGGGCCGAACCAGCCGGTGCGGCGGCGTCGAGCGACGGCGGCTGGATGCCAGCTTCCTGTTCGGGCGTCTTTTCCGGCGCGTTGGTGATCGGCAGGAAGACGTTGTACTTGGCGTAGGTGGTGATGTTGCCGCCGGCATCCTTCACTTCCGGCGTCGCAAGGATGTCGTAGGGGCGATTGACCACGTCATCGAAGGTGTAACCGTGGGTCTGGGCGTAGGCTTTGAGCATGTCGCGGGTCTGCGGTACACCGGCGAAGGTGCCATTCCACACACCTTTGAGCGCCGCACCGCCAAACGCCAGCGTGGCGCGCACGTTGCCATCCACGGCGACACGACCGAAGCGATCGCGACTGCCCACGGCAACATTGTCCGCGGCGGCGGCTGCGCTGCTGGCCTCGGCAGGCGCCGCAGCATCCAGCGACGGCGGCGTCGGTGCGGTCAACTGCACGCTCTGGCCATTGACGGTCAGCGTGCTGGAGTCGATCGGCAGCGCCACATCGAAGGTATAGGTCTGGTCGCCGTAGTTGGTGGTGATCAGGATCCGCGGGCCGGTCACGTTCACGCCAAGCTTTTTGGCTGCGGCCTGGATCTCGGTGAGCGCCTTGGCGACGGCGTCGTTCAGACCGTCCAGACCATCCTTGCGCGCGATCGAGGTGGACACCAACAGCACCGGGGTCGGCTGGGTCTGCTCGATGGACGGG
>DASZCB010000603.1:0-2423 GCA_035943575.1 Rhodanobacter sp.
CATCCGCGCCGCCTATGCACGCCTGAAGGACGGCCTGCCGGGGTTCCGCGCGCGCGCGTCGCAGGGAAAGATGATCGCCGAGGTGGCCAAGGCGTTCGGTCGCACCGGTGGAGTGGCAGTGGTCGAGGCGCCGACCGGCACCGGCAAGTCGATGGCCTACCTGATCGCCGGCGTGGCCGTGGCGCGCTTCCAGAAGAAGAAGCTGCTGATCGCCACCGCCACTGTGGCGCTGCAGGAGCAGTTGGTGCAGCGCGATATTCCGCTGTACCTGCAGCTCAACGGCATCGAGGCGAAAGTGGCGCTGGCCAAGGGCCGCGGTCGCTACCTGTGCCCGCGCAATCTCATGATGGCGGCGAACAGCATCAACGATACCGCGCAGATGGGCCTGGCCGGTTTCGACGCGGATCTGGTGTTGTGGACCAAGCCGCCGCAAGCGCGCGACAAGCAGGCGCTGGCAAAACTCCGCTCTTCATTCGACCGCAACGAGTGGAACGGGGACATGGATACCGCGCCTGAATCCGTCAGCGACCTGCTGCGCCCGATGGTGACCACCAGCGCCGGCGGCTGCACCGGACGCAAGTGCGGGCAGTTCATGATCTGTCCGTTTTTCGCTGCGCGCCGCGCGGTGGACGATGCGGAAATCATCGTGGCGAACCAGGATCTGGTGCTGGCCGACCTCACCATGCCGGGCGAGGACGAGGGCTGGGGCGGTGTGATCCTGCCGCGGCCGGACGAGACGCTGTACATCTTCGACGAAGGCCATCACCTGTCGGGCAAGGCGATCGACCGCGGTGCCAGCGAGGTCTACATGAACGTCGGCGTGCGCCAGCTGAGCCGGCTCGGCCGGCAGGTGCATGCGGCCTATTCGCTGACCGACAAGCAGACTTTGGGCAAGCTGTCGCTGGATGCGGGCGACGCGAAGCTGCAGGAACTGAGCAACACGCTGGAGGAGTTGGAGAAGGAAATCCGCCTCGGCTGGCTACCCGATCCGGCCGAAACCGAGCCGATGTACCGCGGTTCGCTGGGCCAGCTGCCGGAATCATGGGTGGAGCACGCGCGCGCACTCAGCCTGTACACCAGCGAAGTGCAGCGCTGGCTCACCGCGGTGCGTCGCGCGGTGGTCGAGATGACCGACGGCGGCCCGACCCAGGAGGCGCTGTCACGCGAACTCGGCATTGCACTGGAACGCATCGGCAAGCAAGCTAGCTGCTGGCGCGCGTGGGCCAGCGACGATCCCGACGACGCACCACCACTGGCGCGCTGGGTCACTCTGGGCGGCGATCAGCAGCTGGTCTGCCATGCCTCGGCGGTCTCCGCCGGCGGCCTGCTGCGCAGCGTGCTGTGGGGCAACGCCAGCGGCGTGCTGATGACCTCGGCCACGCTGAGCGCGGGCGGCAACTTCCGCGGCTTCGCCGATGCGGTGGGCCTGCCCGACGACGCCGTCTGCCTGAGCCTTCCTTCGCCGTTCGACCTTGCCGCACAGGCGCGGCTGGAAGTGCCGGCGATGCGTACCCTGCCCGACGCACGCGAAGCACATGCCGAGGAAATCAGCGAGTGGCTGGCCGAGCATCTCGACTGGGACGCCGGCAACCTGGTGCTGTTCACCTCACGCGTGAAGCTCGATCGCGTATTGCAGAAACTGCCGATCGCGCAGGTGCGCAAGGTGCGCGCGCAGGGCTCGCTGGGCAAGTCGCAACTGATTGCCGAACATTGCGCCGACATCGAAGCGGGCAAGGGCAGCACGCTGTTCGGCCTGGCCTCGTTCGGCGAAGGTCTCGACCTGCCGGGCAAGCTGTGCGAGACCGTGGTGATCACCCAGCTGCCGTTCGCGGTGCCGACCGATCCGGTAGGCGCAACCTATGCCGAGTGGCTGGAATCGCGCGGACGCAATCCGTTCATCGAGGTGAGCATCCCCGAAGCGACACGCCTGCTGACGCAGTACTGCGGCCGCCTGATCCGCAACGAAACCGATCGCGGCCGTATCGTGCTGCTGGACCGTCGAGTGGTCACCAAGCGCTATGGCAGTGGCATGCTGAAGGCGCTGCCACCATTCCAGCGCATCATCGAGCGCACCGCATGATCATCCGCCTGTCCGATTGTCCTTCGCAGCCATGGAAGAACGGTCTCGGCAGCACACGCGAAATAGCCGTCCAGCCGTCCGGCGCCAGCAGCGACGATTTCCTGTGGCGTGTGAGCATCGCCGAGGTCGACAGTGCTGCGCCGTTTTCCAGCTTCCCCGGCATCGATCGGCAGATCGCATTGCTCGACGGCAATGGCTTCACCATGACGCTGGACGACAACTGCGTGCACGCGCTGACCACACCGTTCGCGCCATTCGCATTTGCCGGCGAGACCAAGGTGGCGGTGACCCTGGTGGATGGGCCGACGCGCGATTTCAATTTGATGGTGCGCCGTAAGCATGC
>DASZCB010000604.1:0-4293 GCA_035943575.1 Rhodanobacter sp.
GGCGCGTCCTTCAGCAGGTAACCGGATACACCGGCGTCCAGCGCGCGACGCAGGAAACCGGGACGTGCAAACGTAGTGACGATGACTACCTTCATCGGCAGCTCCTGGCGCTGGATACGCTGCGCCAGTTCCAGCCCGGTCAATCCCGGCATCTCGATATCGGTGACCAGCACGTCGGGCTTCAACCGCTGCAGCTCGCGCCACGCGGCCTCGCCGTCGGCGGCCGAACCGAGCACCTCGATGTCCGACTCCAGATTCAGCAGTGCCGATAGTGCGCCGCGCACCATCGCCTGATCTTCGGCCAGCAGCACGCGGATCATGTGATGGCCTTACGGAAGATGTATGCGCGTGCGGAAAACGATCGTGATCTTTTCATGCTGCAGGTTGCCCCGAATCCTTTGTGGCCGGTGATTCATTGGTCGCCATGTCCGCGGGCGCACGCGACGTTTCGACCAGTCGCAGGATCGGCACCGGTACGGCCACTTTCAATCGCGTTCCCTGACCTCGCGGCGACTCGATCGTCAGCGTGCCGCCCAGCGCACGCACGCGCTCGCGCATGCCACACAGGCCATTGCCGTCACTGTTGATGCCGCCGCGACCGTTGTCGCTGATCAGCATACGCACACTGGCATGTTCGCGCACCAGCTCGATCTTCGCGGAACTGGCATCGGCATGACGCGCGATGTTGGTGGCTGCCTCGCGCAAGATCAGCGAGAGACCGCGTTCGATATCCCCTGGCAGGTCTGCTGGCGGATGCTCATAGTCGAAATGCACACGCGATGATTCCAGCAGCAGCCTCGCGGACGCCAGTTCGGCAGCGAGGTCGGTGGCGCGGATACCGCTTACAGCACTGCGCACTTCCGCCAGCGCGAGGCGTGCCACTTTTTCAGCCTCCGTCACCTCGCGTTTGGCAGCTTCGATGTCACGATCGAACAGTTTGCGCGACAGTTCCAGTTTGAGCGTAATCAGCGAAAGTGTGTGACCGAGCAGGTCGTGCAGATCACGGCCGATGCGCTCTCGCTCGGCGGTCGCGGCCAGTCGACGCACTTCTTCATGGGAAAGCTGTAGCTCGGCATCCTTGGATTCATTGGCACGCTCGGCATTGACGATCAAACCGACGATGAAGGTCGTTACGGGAATCCAAATCACGGCTTGCCACGGATAATGAAGCAGCCACGCTTCGCTCAGAAATACGGCGTTGAGTCCTGCCAGCACGGTCATGTAGCGACGCAGGCTCATGCGGCAACTGTTCATCAGCACGCAGCTGTAGATGAAATAGACCAGACCGCTGGGATACCACGGCATCAAAAGCATGCTCATCGCCAGCAGTGCCAGTGCATACCACTGGATTGTTCGACGCGAAGCCAGACAGGCCTTGGCGTACAGCGCCAGAAACAACGGATAGGTCAGCAGCGTGAGCAGCGCCCAGCGCCAGCTGAAATGATCGAAGACCGGAGTGATGAAAATCCAGGCCGACCACAGCAGGTGGATGGCGTCGACCCATGGCGACTTGCCCTTGCGCACACTGCCGGCCACCATGGAATCCGGCGCGGGTACAAACCAACCACGGATTGATTCAAACATAGCGCGCACCTTTGCCAAGACTCCAGTTTCAAAACATCCTACTTCAACCGTGCCGACGCAGACGTCGCGCTGCCAGCAGGAAGAACACCGCGGCGAATCCGAGCAACGTCAACACATGCGGCAGTAACGCTCCCTGCCGCATACCCACGGCCGACAGCGCCAGCTGATCGAGGTGATAGCTCGGCCATACCGGGGCGATCTGCTGCAGGAACTTCGGCAGCATCGGCAGCGGCATCCACAGTCCGGACATGAACGACATCGGCAGGTAGATCAACTGCAACATGCCGGGCGCACCCTGCCCCTTGATCAGCGTGCCGACGAACATGCCTAGCGCACAGAACGGCAGCACGCCGAGCACGCCCGTAAGCAGCATCGCGCCGGCCTGGGTCAGGCTCAGCGTCACGTGTCCCAGCGTCAACGCCATCACCAACAGCAACAGAATGACCACCGCAGCGGCCGCCATCGCCATCAGCATCTTGCCCAACAGATAGGCACCCGGCGGCATCGGCAGCGCACGCTTGAACGTAAGCAGGCCGCCATCGCGCTCCAGCGCCAGCGACACGCCGAAGCCGAACAGGCCAGGACTCATTACGCCGAAAACGCCGTAGCTGGCCAGCAGATAGCGCGCCGCATCAGCGCCATTCGACTTAGCCATCAGCACACCGAACAGCAGGTAGAACATTCCGGGGAACAGCATGATCGGCAGCATGAAGGCTGGCGCGCGCATATAGCGCAGGCACTCGCTGCGCGCTTCTTCCAGATAGGCGCCGACGACGCGACGGCGCGGCATCACGGGTGCGATCGATTCATTGACAGACATGACAGTTTCCATCTCAGGCAGCCTCGCGCTGGTCGGTGTCCGATGCCTCGTCGGCATCGCGGGTGAGTTCGGTGAATGCCTCGGCCAGGCCGGCGCGCTGTACTTCCAGTTCGCGCAGTTGCAGGTCAGCGGCGAGCAGGCGGCGCACCACGACTTCGGCTTCGGCCGCGGTGATGTGCAGGCGTTCGTTCTCCCGACGCACTTCGTTGACCTCGGGCCAACTGCGCACCGTATCGGTCGACAGCGTGCTCAGGCAGCGGATGCGCTTGAGTGCCACCCGCGCCCGCAGCTCTTCGACCGTGCCTTCGTGGATCATGCGGCCATGCGTCATCACACAGACGCGGTTGGCCAGCGCCTCGGCTTCTTCCAGATAGTGCGTGGTAAGCAATACCGAACAACCCTCGGCAAGCAGTTGACGAATCGCCGCCCACAGTTTTTGCCGTGCCTCGATATCCATGCCCACGGTCGGCTCGTCCAGGAACAGCAGCTCGGGCCGGCCGCACAACGCCAGCGCGAATTGCACGCGCCGCTGCTGGCCGCCGGAGAGTTTCGCGTAGGGGCGCTTGAGCAGATCGCCGACGCCTGCCAGTTCGGCGGTTTCCGCCAGGGTGCGCGGTGCCGGGTAGTAACTCGCGGTCAGGCGCAGCAGCTCGCCCACTCGCAACGTCGGCGGCAACTCAGCGTTCTGTAGCATCACGCCGATGCGCCGACGCGCCTCGATCCGCTGCGGATCCTGCCCGAACAGTTCGACCGTGCCGGCATCGGCGCGGATCAGCCCCAGCAGCAAGCCAATCGCGGTGGTCTTGCCGGCGCCGTTGGGGCCGAGCAGCGCCAGCAGTTCGCCGCGCTGCAGGCGCAGATCGGCACCGTCCAATGCGGTGAGTGGGCCATAGCGTTTGACGGCGCCGCCGAGACGGGCAATCGGATCATGGGAATGTGGCATGGGTAGTCCTCCAGTGCCGCTCATCCTCCATGTGACGGGACCTCGCAGGCAGTCGCCAGCGTCAGCCATCGCAGATGACAGCCGTCATCCGCGGCTCTGCCACGGGGTTACGGCGGCCGGCGCCGCAAGGTATCCTGCGAGGGATAAGGCCGTCCGGCCGCTCTGTCTCAGCGGCGTGAAACGTCTGAAAACATTGAGGAAACGCCTGCTCGCCGGCGTTCCCGTCACGCATCACTAATGTCCGCCTCCGGCATGGCAGCCGACCGGCGGAGCTACGGAGGATTCATCATGGGTGTGATCAACCAGCTGCGCGAACTGCGCGAATTCGGCGGCAAGCCGCGGACCACGGGCTTGGACGACGCCAGCATCGAACGCATGGCAGCGCTCGATCCCATGCTGGGCCAGGCAGTTGCCGAAGCCGTGGCGCGCCATCATGAGTTGCGCGCTGACTTGACCGACTTCCTCAAGCTGGACGAAGCCACGCAACTCGCCCAGGTACAGGCCGGTTTCGTCAATTTCTATCCGGACGACGCGATCAGCCCGTATTTGCCGGCGGCGGCGCGTGGTCCGTGGATCGTCACGCTGAAGGGTGCCGTGGTGCACGACAACGGTGGCTACGGCATGCTCGGTTTCGGTCACAACGATCCGGCGATCCTCGCAGCGCTGAGTCGCCCACAGGTGATGGCGAACGTGATGGCGCCCAGCGTGTCGCAACTGCGCTTCTCTGCGGCGCTCGACAAGGAGCTCGGCCGCAATCGCGGTGGCAGCCCGTATGCGCGTTACATGTGTCTCAACTCCGGTTCCGAGTCGGTCTCGCTGGCCTGCCGCATCGCCGACGTCAACGCGAAAGTGATGACCGATGCCGGTGGTCGCTACGCCGGCCGCACGATCAAGCGGCTGGCGGTGAAGGGCGCGTTCCACGGCCGTACCGATAAGCCGGCGCTGT
>DASZCB010000605.1:0-2395 GCA_035943575.1 Rhodanobacter sp.
TTCCGCAAGCAGCTGGCCGAAGCCGGCGTGTTGTTCTGCTCGATGAGCGAGGCGATCTGCGAATACCCCGAGCTGGTGCAGAAATATCTCGGCAGCGTGGTGCCGACCGGCGACAACTTCTTCGCCGCGCTGAACTCGGCAGTGTTCTCCGACGGCAGTTTCGTGTTCATCCCGAAGGGCGTGCGCTGCCCGATGGAGCTGTCCACTTACTTCCGCATCAACGCGCAGAACACCGGCCAGTTCGAACGCACTCTGATCGTGGCCGAGGAAGGCAGCCACGTTTCCTACCTCGAAGGCTGCACCGCGCCGAAGCGAGACGAGAATCAGCTGCACGCCGCGGTGGTCGAGCTGGTCGCGCTGGAAGGCGCGCAGATCAAGTACTCCACCGTGCAGAACTGGTACCCCGGCGACGAGAACGGTGTCGGCGGCATCTACAACTTTGTCACCAAGCGTGGCGATTGCCGCGGCGACGATTCCAAGATCAGCTGGACACAAGTCGAAACCGGTTCGGCGATCACCTGGAAATACCCCAGCGTGGTGCTGCGCGGCGACCGCTCGGTGGGCGAGTTCTACTCGGTGGCATTGACCCATCACTACCAGCAGGCCGATACCGGCACCAAGATGATCCACCTCGGCAAGTACACCAAGTCGAAGATCGTCGCCAAGGGCATCAGCGCCGGCCGCAGCTCCAACAGCTATCGCGGCCTGGTCAAGATGGAGAAGGGCGCCGAGGGCGCGCGCAACTACACCCAGTGCGACTCGCTGCTGATCGGCAAGCAGTGCGGTGCGCACACCTTCCCGTACATGGAAGTGAAGAACCCCAGCGCGATCGTCGAACACGAGGCGACCACCTCGAAGATCTCCGACGACCAGATGTTCTACTGCCGCTCGCGTGGCATCAGCGCGGAAGACGCCGTGTCGATGATCGTCGACGGCTTCTGCAAGCAGGTGTTTCGCGAGCTGCCGATGGAGTTCGCGGTGGAGGCAAAGAAGCTGCTGGAAGTATCGCTGGAAGGTGCGGTGGGATGAGCAGCCTGCTTCAGGATCATTGGGAGGCCGTGTACCGCGAGAAGGGTGAGGCACAGACCAGCTGGTTCCGCCCGCATCTCGACGAGTCGATGCGCCTGATCGACGCGCTGTCGCTGCCGCGCGATGTCCCTGTGCTGGATGTCGGCGGCGGCCGCGCCACTCTGGTCGATGACCTGCTGGTGCGCGGGTTCACCGATTTGACCGTGCTCGATCTTTCAGCCACGGCGCTGGCCGAGGCTCGGCAACGGCTTGGTGCACAGGCGGCAGGCGTGCACTGGATCGCCGGCGACGTGACCGGGATCGCCCTGCCGGCAGCGCATGTCGCGCTGTGGCATGACCGCGCCGTGTTCCATTTTCTCACCGAGCCGGGCGAGCAGGCTCGCTATCTCGCCGCCGCCGCGCATGCGGTGCGGCCGGGCGGCTATGCCGTAATCGGCACCTTCGCCAATGATGGCCCCGAACGTTGTAGCGGCCTGCCGGTTTCGCGCTACGCCGCCGACGCGCTGGCGGCGGCGTTCGCGCCCGTTTTCGACATGATTTCGCATAGCCGGGACGTGCATCGCACGCCAGCCGGCAACGAGCAAGCCTTCACCTATGTGGTGCTGCGCCGTCACGCTGACGGCGCGAGTGCCTGAGCCCATCGAGTAACCAATATGCTGAAGATCGAAAACCTGCACGCCCGCGTCGAGGGCAAGGAAATCCTCAAGGGGCTCAGCCTCAGCGTGAACGCGGGCGAGGTGCACGCGATCATGGGGCCGAATGGTGCCGGCAAGTCCACCCTGGGCAACGTGCTGTCCGGCCGCGACGGCTACGAGGTGACTGCCGGCAGCGTGACCTACAACGGCATCGATCTGCTGGCGCTGGAGCCGGAGGCGCGTGCCGCCGCCGGTGTGTTCCTGGCGTTCCAGTACCCGGTCGAGATTCCCGGCGTCAACAACACCTATTTCCTGCGCGCGGCCTTCAATGCGCAGCGCAAGGCGCGTGGCGAGAAGGAGCTGGATTCCATGCAGTTCCTCAAGCTGGTACGCGAGAAACTGAAGGTGATGCAGATCTCCGACGAGCTGCTGCATCGTGCGGTCAACGAAGGCTTCTCCGGCGGCGAGAAGAAGCGCAACGAGATCTTCCAGATGGCGGTACTGGAGCCGCAACTGGCGATCCTCGACGAGACCGATTCGGGGCTGGATATCGACGCGCTCAAGCACGTCGCCGATGGCGTCAACGCACTGCGCTCGCCCGATCGCGCGTTCCTGATGATCACCCACTATCAGCGTCTGCTCGACTACGTGGTGCCGGACTTCGTGCACGTGCTGGCCGATGGCCGCATCGTCGAAAGCGGTGACAAGTCGCTGGCGTTGAAGCTGGAAGA
>DASZCB010000606.1:0-5595 GCA_035943575.1 Rhodanobacter sp.
GAACACGCCCAGCGCATAGCCGGAGATCAGCAGGCCGGCCGCGGCGATGCTGACGTGCAGATCGGCGGCGACCTGCAGCAGCAGGCCCATGATCACGAATTCGGTGGTGCCGATACCGAACGCGCCGGCGGTCAGCGCGTACAGCGCAAGCGGCGTGCGTGGTCGGGTGGTGGAAATGGAGGGCATGACGACAATCCAGGCAGGAACGATGCGCCAGCTTAGGCAGTTGCCTTTTAGTCAAAAACCACCAAGATAACTAATCATTATCAATGAATGGTTGATAGTTATGGACCGTGTTGGCGACCTCAGCCTGTTTCTGCGCGTGCTCGACCTGGGCTCGATCAGTGCCGCCGCGCGCAGCCTCGACCTGTCGGTGGCGGTGGCCAGCCAGCGCCTGAAGCGGCTGGAACGTGACCTCGGCGTGCGCCTGCTGCACCGGACCACGCGGCAGCTGCATGCCACGCCGGAAGGTGCTGCGCTGGCCGAGCAAGGGCGCGTCCTGGTGGAAGATCTGGAGGCGCTGACTGGCGGCCTGCGCCAGGCCGCTACCGAAGTGGCCGGCACCTTGCGGGTTACCTTGCCGGCATCGTTTGGACGTCAGTACATCTCGCCGCTGCTGCCGGAGTTTCTGGCGCGGTACCCGCGGCTGAAGCTCAGCGTGAACCTCAACGACCAGATGCTGGATCTGGTCGGTTCCGGTTTCGATCTGGGCATCCGCGTCGGCGCGCTGGGCGATTCCGGCCTGGTGGCGCGCCAACTGGCAGTCAACCGGCGCGTGCTGTGCGCCTCGCCGGATTACCTGCATCGGCGCGGCACGCCGCGCACACCGACAGATCTGGCCGGACATGATTGCCTGCTGCTGGTCGGCAGTCAGGGTCGGCAGGATGTGTGGCGTTTCGACGATGGCCGCGGCGGCGAGATCGCGCAGCGGGTGGATGGCCGCTTCGAGAGCAATCTCGGCGAGTTGCTGCGTGATGCGGTGGTAGCCGGATTGGGCGTCGCGGTGCACTCGGTCTGGCATGTGCACGAAGAGTTGCGCGCGGGGCGGCTGCAGGTGTTGTTGCCGGACTATCCGCTGGCCGCCACCGGCATCCATGCGGTGATGCCGCAGCGTCGATTGGTGCCGCCGCGGGTGCGCGCGTTCGTCGATTTCCTGGCCGAGCGACTGGGGAATCATCCGCCATGGGAGCACTGAGTAGGGTTCAACGGTTCGCCATTCGGCTTTCTCGCCAACCATTCGCTGATGATGGTGAACGGCATGTCGCGCGCCAATGCGGCGATCATCGACCTGCGCGAGCTGCTCAAGCGCGGTTGAGTTCGGCGCGGTCAGACAAAAAGAAACGCCCCGCTGTGGCGCGGGACGTTTCAAGGCCGGATCCGTTCCGGGCAGCTTTTTGACGACAGGATTCCTACTGGATCGTCAGGTGATAGATAAAGGTGAGGTCTGTGCCGTTGCTGTCGTGGTTGTGCCGCACGATGGTGTGCATGCCCGGCGACATCGGGCGGAACATCATGAAGTAGCCGTACATCACGCTGGGTTGGTAGGCGCCGGTGATGCACGGATCGAACTGCACCTCACTGGCGTCGCCTTTGAGCGCGAACAGGTCATCCGAGGTGTAGATGTAGTGCAGCGGGTTGAAGATCGGCCGCCCGTCCAGCGTCAGGTCCAGCTCGGTGACCATGTTGTAGGCCCGCGCGTCGGCGACGAGGAAGTCGTACAGCGGCTGCCCCGGTTTCGGGCCGAAGGCCGGGTCGGGGCAGGGCCAGTCGTCGGCGACGGCGCCGATTTGCAGGAACACCGCCTTGCCGCGCGGAATCGTGCAGGTGCGCGTGTAGGTGCCGGACATCATCATCGCGGCGATCGGCGCCAGCTGCCAGACCGGCCCGCTCTGGTCGACCGCGCAATCGGCGCCGGTGGGATCGAGGTACGGATTGTGGTCGAACGGCTGCGCGTAGATCCATTGCCAGTTGAGCTCGGCCCAGCTGGACATGCTCTTGCCGAACGGCTGCGAGTCCTTCGGGTACAGCATCGGGTTGAGCCAGTCATCGATGGACGACGGCTCGGCCGCATTGGCAGCGGTCAGGGTGCAGCAGGCAAGCAGCAGGGCGCAGAGTGTCTTGTTCATGGGACTCTCCATGTGCGGGTGAAGGAGCGCGGGAAACGCAGGCGTGGGAACGGGTGACGTTTCGTCTTGCGGAACTCGTGATCTCCTGAGATGCGGAGTGAGTCCAGCTTCGCGTGGTGCCACTTCAGGCGCTTTTAGAAACCTGCGCAGATGTTGATGCCATGCGCGTTTCCAATGCGGCAAAATCCCGACAGAACGCCACGAACGGAGCGCGGCCGCTTTCAAAATCGTGCGCATGTTTTGCGCGTCGCATGCCGGTGGAGCGAGCGCGATTGGCGGGCGTATGATCAGCAGGGGACAGGTGTTCTTTCGGAGCCATGCACATGTCGATCATGCAGACCATGCTGCGGTCGTCGCATTTCGAAGTGGTCAGTCACGTCTGTCAGAACCCGCGGGTCGATTGTGGGGGGCCGCTGGACGGGAATACGGCGCACTTCCTGTTCACTCGGCGCGGGTCATTCGCTTTGCAAGTGGGTCGCAAAACCTTTTTCGCGCGACCCGGTAACGCGGTGCTGATACAGAGGAACGTCGAGTACCGCATCACGCACCCGGACGCGCTGAGCTGCGACTGCTGTACCGACTTGCTGATCGACGAGGCGACGATGGAAGCGATGCAGCTGACTGGTCCGAGCGCCTTGCCGTGCCGCAATATTCCGCATGATCTGCAGTTTCAGAAAACCCATGTGGAACTGCTGCTCGGCCTGCGTCGTGACGGTGGCGACATTTTGTCGGCGGAAGAAACGCTGCTGGAGACGCTCGCGTACTTGTTGAAGTTGCACGAGAACGATGCATGCGGACGCGTGCGCAGCTCCACGAACACAAGGCGTGTGGCGCGCGCGCAGGAAGCCATCATCGGTCACGTTGGCGAGAATCTTGAGATCGATGCACTGGCGCGTTACGCCGACTGCTCGCCGTTCTACCTGTGCCGCATTTTCCGCAGCGGCACGGGGCAATCCCTGCGACAGTTCCGGTTGCAACAGCGGCTCGGCAACGCACTGGGCCGGTTGGGTGATGGCGAGGAAGATCTGGCGGCACTTGCCTGCGATCTCGGTTTCAGCAACCACAGCCACATGACCGAGGCGTTCCGCCAGTCGCTGGGCGCATCGCCCAGCGAGCTGCGTGAAGATCTGCGACACAGCGATCTGTCGCGACTGCGGAGTCGGCTGCGTGCTCCGTCCGGATCACGCAGCCGCTTGATCTAGCCGCTGCCGTTTGGCGGCAGGGGTTGAACTCAGCTCTTGTTCTCGGCCTGGTAGCGCGCTATGCCGGCCACGATCTCGGCCTTCGCTTCATCGGCGCCGACCCAGCCCTCGACCTTGACCCACTTGCCCTTCTCCAGATCCTTGTAGTGCTCGAAGAAGTGGCCGATGCGTTCCAGCCAGTGCGGCGAGACACCCTTCATGTCGGTGATGTGCGCATAGCCGGGGAAGATTTTCGGCGCGGGCAACACGATCAGTTTTTCGTCGCTGCCGGCCTCGTCGGACATCTTCAGCATGCCGACCGGGATGCAGCGGATCACCGAGCCGGGGATCAGCGACAACGGCAGGATCACCAGCGCGTCCAGCGGATCGCCATCACCGCCGAGCGTGCCCGGCACATAGCCGTAGTTGCACGGATACCGCATCGGTGTGGACAGGATGCGGTCGACGAAGATCGCGCCGCTGCCCTTGTCCACCTCGTACTTGACCGGCTCGGCATCCTTGGGGATCTCGATGACGACGTTGATTTCGTGCGGCACGTCGCGGCCGGCGGGAACCAGATGCAAACCCATGGGTTGTCCTTGCTGCGGAGGAGAAAGTTGGTCCGCAAGGATACGTCAAATGCTGCTGCGGCGCAGCAACGACAGATCTACCCCGACGGTGCTCAGGTCTTTTCCGGAGTCTTGTAAGGCCGCTCGCGCAGCCATTTGGTGGCGATCCACTTCTCACCCTTGAGCACAGGCAGGCCGGCGTGCAGTGAACTCTGGTCGCCACCCTCGTAAGCGAAATAGACGGCCGAACCACGCCGCGCGGTGACGGTCAGGCCGATCTCCGGGAACGCCGTGCCGCCGCCTTGTGCAGGCGTATTCAGATACATCACCACGCTGGCAATGCGCTGGCCGCCGACCGCGGTGATCGCGGCATAGCCGGGCTGTTCCGGATCGAACCAGTCGAAGTGCGGTTCGTATTCCTGGCCCGGCAAATAATGCAGGATCTGCAGGCCTTCGCCGTGACTCGCCGGCACGCCGAGCAGGGCGGCGAGGCGCTGTTCGATGCGGCCGATCAGCGGCAGTTCGTTCAAGGTAAAGAACATGCCCTCGCTGGTGCGCCGCTGATCCACCTGGTTGCGGCCGTCGCTGTCGACGGTGAGCGCGCGTTGCAGCCGCGGCCGCGCCAGTTCGATCAGCTCGCTGCATTCCGCTTCGGTGAGGATGCCGTCCAGTACGCGCAGTGCCGGGGCCTCCACACTGAGCGGGATCTGGATGGTGTGTCCGTCGATGATGACGTCGGGTGCTTCGGGATGTTTTGCGCGCAACCCTTGCGGCGTCACCTTGGCGGTGCTCGCATGCAGCGCGGCCAGTGGCAGCTTCAGCACCTCGGCGACGATGCTGCGGCTCTGCCGCGGGTCGTAGCCGTTCTCCTTCATCAGTCGCAGCACGTCGGGCACGCCGTGGCCCGCGCGCGCGGTGGCAAGAATCCATTCGCGCAGTTCGGGGCTGATCGTGATGCGTGAGTGCATGGCGGAGTGGGTTGACTGAAGACCCGGAAAGCTTACTTCACACACGGCTGCTGGCGCTGCGGGCAGTGCCGGAAATCATGCGAGCGTCGATCTCGTCCAGGCATGCTCCAAACAGCTTCATGGCGTCACGAAGCTCGCCGGTCGACAGGCCGCAATAGCCGAGCAGCAGGCCCTGGCGTGACGGCGGATTCAGGTAGTGCGGCGCCATCGAATACATGCCCAGACCGCGCGAGCTGGCGAGTTCGAGCAATGCCTCCGCGTGAGTCTTGTCGTAATCGCGGAACCATACGACCACATGCATGCCGGCCGGTGAATCGACAATCTCCACACGCTCGCCGGCATGCTGGCGCAAGCCCCTGATGAGCTCCTCGTGACGGGCCTTGAGCTCTTTGCGAACCACCCGCAGGTGCCGCTCGAATCCGCCGTCTTCCATGTAGTGCGCCAGCGCCGCCTGCTCGAAACCCGGGCAGGAAAAGTCATTGAGGAACTTGGCGGTGATGAAGTCCTCCCGCAGCGCGACAGGGAGGACCATGTAGGCCAGTCTCAAGGTGCCGAACAGAACCTTGGAGAAAGTCCCGACATAGATCACCCGATCGGCTTGGTCGAGCGAACGCAATGCCGCCAGCGGCTGGGCGTCATAACGGAATTCGCCGTCGTAGTCGTCCTCGAGAATCCAGCATTGCTGCGCATCGGCGTAACGCAGCAGCTCCAGCCGGCGCGACAGCGACAGCACGGCGCCAGTCGGAAACTG
>DASZCB010000607.1:0-1775 GCA_035943575.1 Rhodanobacter sp.
GATGCCGGTGAACATTTCGCGCAAGTTTGCCGCGATGGTGATGCCTTCCACCGGATAGGCGATCTGGCCGTTCTCGACCCAGAAACCGGACGCGCCACGCGAGTAATCTCCGGTGATGGTGGACACGCCCTGCCCCATCACCTCAGTCACCAGCAGACCGGTGCCAAGACGCTGCAGCAGGCCCGCGAAATCGTCGTGCGAATGATCGGCACCGCCTGGCTCGACGATCAGGTTGTGGATGCCACCGGCATTACCGGTCGATTCCAGCCCGAGCTTGCGCGCCGAGTAGCTACCCAACACGTAACGCGCCAACACGCCGTTCTCGATCAGCGCGCTGTCGCGGGTCGCCACGCCTTCGGCGTCGAAACTGCCCGAACCTTGCCCGCGCAACAGCTGCGGCCGCTCGTTGATGTTGAGCCACGGCGGCATCACCGACTTGCCCACGTGGTCGAGCAGGAAGCTGGCCTGGCGATACAGCGCACCGCCGCTGACCGCACCGAGCAGATGGCCAATCAACCCACGCGCCAGCTCCGGCACGAACAGCACTGGGCACTGCCGCGTCGACAGGCTGCGCGCACCCATCCGTGCCAGCGTGCGTTCGGCAGCTTTGTCGCCGAGTGCCTTCGCACTCATGAAGTCACCGGCCGCTCGCACGCTGTCGTACCAGTAGTCGCGCTGCATGCCGTCCTCGTCGCCGGCGATCAGCGCCAGAGACAGCGAATGCCGCGTGCCGCGCTCACGGCCGACGAAGCCGTGCGAGTTCGCATACACCGACACGCCTTGCCCCGCCTGCACGCTGGCACCGTCGGAATTGCTGATACCGGCATGCGCGCGGCCGGCGTCCTCGATCTCGATACCCAGTTCGATCGCGCGGGTGGTGTCGATATTCCACGGATGCCACAGATCGAGGTCGGGAAATGACGTGGCCATGCGCGCAGCATCCGCCAGGCCCGCGGCCGGATCGGCCTCGGTGTAGCGAGCGATCGCACAGGCTTGGTCCAGCGTGGCCTGGATCGAATCCGGATGCAGGTCGGCGGTGCTGGCCGAACCCTTGCGCTGGCCGAAATACACGGTGAGCCCGAAACCGCGATCGCGCGTGTGCTCGACCGTCTCCACCTCGCCCAACCGCACATTGACGCTCAGCCCGGTGTCGATGCTGGCAGCCACCTCGGCCTGGCTTGCGCCCGCGGCGCGGGCGCGACGGATCACGTCCTCGGCGAGCTCCGCCAGCCTGTCCAATTCATGCAGGCTGCGGTCCTGGCTGATGACAACTTCGCTCACGTTGGGCTTTCCTGAAGGTTTGGCGGGTAGAATAAGCGGTTCGCGACCGCTGGACCTCCGAAATGGGGTCGCGGCAACGAAATGAAAAGAGCTGCGGAGAACGCCATGCAACCCACCGCCGGCATCTATCGTCACTACAAGGGTCAGCGCTACCGTGTGCTGGGCACCGCGCATCACAGCGAAACGCTGGAACCGCTGGTGGTCTATCAGGCGCTCTACGGCGACTTCGGCCTGTGGGTACGTCCCGCGGCGATGTTCAGCGAAACCATCGAACTGGACGGCGAACCGATCGCCCGCTTCGCGCTGGAGCAAGCCGATAAAAAATCGGCTGATAATGAGCGGGCCGAGTCGGCCAGCGACGGCGACACGCACAGCTGCTGATCCACATCCCTTATTGGAATTGAAACCGTGAGCCCGAGCCGCAGCCGCAACCAGCACGAACTCGACGAAGAAGATTACGGCCCCAGCCGCACCCAGCAGCGCCGTGAGGCACT
>DASZCB010000608.1:0-4747 GCA_035943575.1 Rhodanobacter sp.
GACCGTCTGATAGAGGGTCGCGAAACCGGTAAGAAGGTGTCAGGAACAATTTAAGCGCTGCGCGGGCCGCCTTCAAATTGTCCCTGACACCTTTTTATCAGCTACACCCTGCCCGCGCTTTGACTTGAAGGCGCCTTGATCCTGCTACGCCGCCTCGCACGCCGCAGAACGCCGTCTCATGTGTCGGCGACCGAATATTCTTCCTGGCGTTGCTGCCCCTGTGCCACCTCCAGGACCATGGACTCAAAGCGCGTCCAAGCCATGATCCCTATGTCCAGCGACGCCACGGCAGACGCCGGAAAATGAGACGAATTTCTCATTTTCGCAGCGTGGTCCGCATTACGGTCTGCGGCACGAAGTCACGCTTGGGGAAGCGCATGCAAGGGATCTGCAGACCTCCGTACTACCCACTCGCAATAGGCGACCTGCCTGGCCCGCCAGCCAACCGCTGTGGCGCAGACGCCCACACTCTCTCGTTGAACTACCTGCCTCACTGGATCTGCCCAAGGCGGATTGCGCCTGCACGTCATGCGGTTGCCAAACGAACCATGTATCTGGACTGACAGGTCCGATCGTTCGGGGGGGGGGCCGACAGCACGCGAACAGGCCTGTGCATGAGACACGGCCGCAGTGCCCGGGCTCGCCATTTTTCGACCATCACCAACATCGGGGGAGCACATGACAACCAACGTGAACATTCAAAATGGCTTCAGTGCGGGGCTGACTCTCGACTCGTCGGTGCAACCGACCCTCGATGGCAGCTACTGGGGCATCAGCTCCAATGTCGCCAACGGAAACCAGCTGACGCAGGTCCTGTGGATGGATCGGGACGAAGGCATCACCAAAGGCGACACCTGGGTTTTCACCACCAGTTTCCAGTTGGCGGGCATCGCCATCCAACTGCAGGAGTCGCTCACCGGTACAACCTTCAGCAGCGATATCCAGATACAGATCACGGCGGGTACCCAAAGCAGTGGCTGGGCCGACGCGAACACCTCACTGCAGTTCAAAGGCAACGACGGCAACCTGTACCAGATCGATGGCAGCTACTTCCTCAACGGCACTTACGACGACGTGACCTACACCCTCCTCAACGTCTGACCTTTCTTCCCGCAAGGACCACATACCATGCCTACCAATGTCTATGTCCAGAACGAATTGCCCGTCAGCGTGACCGTCAATACGTCGGTGACGCCAGCACTCAGCGACAAGTACTGGTCCAATCCGTCAGGCCCCGTCAGCGCGCCCCCGGGCCCACCGGTCGAAATATGCTGGATGGATCGCGATATCGGTATCACCAACGGGGATACCTGGGTATTCACCTCCACGGCGAGCGTGGGCGGAAGTCCCGTGCAGATGCAGGAACAGGTCATCGGCACGGCGGTCAGCAGCAGCATCGCCATCCAGATCGCCGCGGCCGGCCGAAGCACCGGCTGGCAAGACGAAGCTGCGGCCCTCACGTTCACCGCGGCCGACAACAACACCTATCAGGTCGTCGGCAAATTCGTCTCCGCCTCTACCTACGACAACGTGATCTATACCGCCACCAGGCTGTGATCCTTCACGGCGCCAAGCAAGGAGCACGAAGCGATGCCATCGAACATCTACGTCCAGAACAATCTGTCTTCGGCACTGTCCGTCAGCACGGTGGTGTCGCCCGCACTCAGCAGTGACTACTGGTCCGACCCCACCCAGGCCGTGAATGCTCCCGACGGAGAGCAGACGGAAGCCTACTGGGTGGATCGCAACGAAGGCATCACCAACCACGACATCTGGATATTCACTTCCACCATCACGGTGGGCGGGTCCACGGCCTTGTTGCAGGTACAGCTCACCGGCACCTTCGCCAGCAGCGACATTGCCGCGCAGATCAGTGTCGGCAGCCAGAACACCGGCTGGCAAGCGAACAACACGGCGCTGACCTTCACCGGATCCGACACGAATACCTACCGCATCACCGCCAGCTATGTCGCGGACGGCACGTACAACGACGTGGTCTATGCCGTCACCCTGGTTTCGCAGAACGCCATCCTGCCGCAGATCGACCACGTCGTCGTGCTGATGAACGAGAACCGCTCGCTCGACAACCTGCTCGGCTGGATCTACAGCAGCAGCTCACCATCGCAGTTCCTGCCGGCGGGCTCGCCGCAAAGCTACGATGGCCTCGCCGCCAATATCTATTCCAACAGCGACCCCAACGTGAATGGCGGGCAGCCCGTCTATGCCAGCAACGGCACCACGTCGTGGAGCGAAGGCAGCACCACGATATCGGAGTGGTTCGTACCCAGCCCCGATCCGGGCGAGGAGTTCGATCACGTCACCACGCAGGTGTTCAATGGCCAGCCCAGCGCGAACATGAGCGGTTTCCTGACCGACTATCTCACCCAGTACAACGGCACTAGCGCAGAACAGATCATGCAGTCGTACAGCACCACGCAGTTGCCGATCATCAGCACGCTGGCGCAGTCGTTCGCCGTTTCCGATGCATGGTTCGCCTCCGTGCCTACCCAGACCTGGCCCAATCGCGGCTTTGTCCAGACCGGCTCGTCGGATGGCTATACCAACAACGACTACTACCTGCCTTGGGACATCAACACCGTCTTCGACGTATTCACCAACCAGAACCTGTCCTGGGCGGTCTACAACGATGGCACCTTGCAGTCGCTGACCAAGACGATGTTTCTGACCAAGTACTTCGGCAACACAACCAATTTCCTCGGCATCAGCGAATTCCAGGCCGCGTGCGCCCAACCTGCCAGCGCACCGGCGAACCAGAAGCTGCCGAGCTTCAGCTTCGTGGAGCCCAACTTCGGCGTCGTCGGCAACGACGAGAGCTATCATCCACCGCATGACGTCCGCCCCGGCGAGCAGTTCCTGGCGACCATCTACAACGCCATAGCCGGGAGCCCTTACCGGGACAGCATACTGTTCATCGTGCTGTTCGACGAACACGGCGGCACCTATGACCACGTGCCGCCACCGAACGGCTCACAACCGCCGTATCCGGACCCGGTCGCCACCGACGGTTCGAATTTCACCTTCGACCGCTTCGGCGTGCGTATCCCGGCGATCGTGATCTCGTCGTGGGTGACTCCGGGTACCGTATTCCGCAGCAACACCAGCGTGCCACTGGACCACACCAGCGTGCTGGCCACTCTGCGCGACTGGCTGGGCCTGTCGGACGCGTTCAACAGCATGCTGTCTAGCCCGCGCATCGCCGCCGCCCCCAATCTCGCCTACGTTCTGACCGAGACTACGGCGCAATCGTGGCCGACCCTGCCCACTCCGCCGGCGAGCATGCTGTCCATCCCGGAGCCTGGCGACGACGAACCACTAAACGGCGTGCAGATAGGGATACTGATCGGTGCCGCAGGACTGGCCAGCGGCAGGCCATTCACCGAGGAGGAGAGCCGACAGGCGCTCGCCCGGCTGAAGACCCACGGCGATGGCCGCTCGTGGCTGATGGCGCTGCACTTGAAACAGCCTCTGAAATAGGAAAAAAAGGGGCTGCCCCCTTTAGTTCAGACACGCCTGTTGCTTCCATCGCATGAAGAAAAAGGCCCGGCAGTTTCCCTGCCGGGCCTCCCTTCTTCACTAGGCGCGCATCAGTGCGCCAAGGCTCACTTCGTGCTGGCAGCCTCGTTGCACTTGATCTCGCTGCAGTTGAAATCCACTTCGACGCCGCGACTCGCGGTTACCGTCACGTTGGGATGCTTGGCGACATCCTGTTCGCTCTGCTTCAGCGTGACCGTGTAGGTGCTTGGCGGCAGCTGGGATGCGGAGTAACGGCCGGTGGAATCCACCGTCACCGTTCGGCCAGCCCCAGTCGTGTCACTGCGCACAGCGACGCTGTAGCCCGCTGGTGCCTTGCCGAACACCGTGCCCGCAGTGGCCTGCGCACTGGCCGTGGAGATACCAGCCACGGCGAACGCGCCAATGACACCGGCCAAAACCAGACCACGAGCGATACGACGCGAGACAGAACGGGGCGAGAGAATGTTGTTCATGGATCACTTCCTTAGTTTTGCAGGGGGGAAAAACACGAGCAGACCAGGGGTTTGGCTGCTGCCCGTGAAACGAGGCGGACGACGACGCCTCAAACCGGCATGTCGCCGGTACTTCGCGCGATCGGTCGCCTACGCAAGCAGTATGCTACCGACTGTCATCGCGCAAATCAGCACGCAGACGCCGAACAGGCTCTGCAGCACCAGGGTTTCGTATTTGAATTTCATGGCGGCTCTCCATCGAGTGAGGAAACGAAGCTTTCGAGATGGATAGAGCAAACGCCGTGCCAATGCCCTCACGCCTTGAAATCCGCGCTCCCATGCCGCTTTTCGTTGATCATCGAAAGAGAACATCCGTCCGCGGACACTTCACGCGGACATCGGACACAACGGACACGCCACAAAATGCGGCGACTCTCGACAGAAATCCAGGTGCACTCTTGCGCGATGAGGTAAACCAAACCCTCGCCACACTTACCAACAGCATTCGTGGTGACTCGGATAATGGCGACGATGAGGCGTATGGACGCGATCTTCCACACGGCCTCAATCGCCTTGGACACATCTTTCATGCCTGCCAGATGACGGCGTTCCGGTATTCACTGACGACGTCGCGTCGTCGAACTAACCGGTCTTCAAAGGCCCAGCGACCTTGTACGTACTGAGAATGACGCCGGACGGCGTTGCTTGCGTGCTGACGAGCTCGAATGAGCGTGCCGGGGTTCCCTCCGCAAAGAAGCGCT
>DASZCB010000609.1:0-5923 GCA_035943575.1 Rhodanobacter sp.
TACACTGCAGGCGTGGCAGGCCGCTCGTGCATGGCGTCGGCAAGTGGCGTAAACCGGTTCAAGACGCAGCGTTTCCACCACGCCACTATTGCGCGGGGGCCTGCTAGCCCCAAGATTGTCTGCTTCGCGGCGACGTGCTCGCCGATGTCAGGATCCAACGATGCCTAACCAGGAAAATACCGCCCGTCTGCTCCCCGACGTTGCCGTGCACGCGCAGCCGCATCTTGCTGGCGCGCTGGACTGGGTCGGCATGGCCGACATCCAGGTGCCGGTGCTGTTCGACGCGGGTGACGGCGAGGTGCAACGCGCCAGCGCGCGGGTCGGTGCCTTCGTCAATCTGAACCGGCCGGACAAGCGCGGCATCCACATGTCGCGACTGTATCTGCAGGTCGAGCAGGCATTGAGCACGCAGACACTCACCGCCGATTCGCTGCATGCGTTGCTGCGCGGCTTCCTCGATTCGCACAAGGATCTGTCCGACCGCGCCTGCCTCAGCATCCATTTCGAGCAGCTGGTGCGTCGCCCGGCCCTGCGCAGTGCCAACAGCGGCTGGCGCGCGTATCCGGTTTGCATCGAGGCCAGCCTGACGGGTGACGACTTTCTGCTCGAATTCGGCACCGAGGTGGTTTATTCCTCCACCTGTCCAGCCTCGGCCGCGCTGTCGCGCCAGTTGATCCAGGATCAGTTCGCCAGCGACTTCGACGCCGGCAAGCCAGTTGATCACGCTGCCGTGCTGGCCTGGCTCGGCAGCGAGCATGGCATCGTCGCCACGCCGCACGCCCAGCGCAGCGTGGCACGCTTGCGCATTCGCCCGGTTGTCGGTGCCGGCTTCCACCTGATCAATTTGGTCGACCGCGTCGAACATGCGCTCGGCACGCCGGTGCAGACGGCGGTGAAGCGCGAGGACGAACAGGCCTTCGCGCTGGCCAACGGCGGCAACCTGATGTTCTGCGAGGACGCCGCCCGGCGCATCCAGAAGGCGCTTGACGCCGATGCTTCGCTCAGCGACTTCCATGTCCGCGTCGAACACCAGGAAAGCCTGCATCCGCATGACGCGGTGGCCTATGCGAGCAAGGGCGTGGAAGGCGGCTACGGCTCGACGCCGTGATGTAGCTGCTGCGCAGCGACGTTCTTTTAGCGGTCGAACGCCAGCCGCTGCCCACGCACGCTCTCATCGATCTTCACGCCGTCCCATACTCGCTGGCCGTTGACGAAGGTGCTGATGATCGAGCTTGCGAACGTCTCGCCCTCGAACGGCGACCAGCCGCACTTGGACAACACTTCGGCGCGGGTCACGGTATGTGGCTTGCGCGGATCGACCAGCACCAGATCAGCCGCGTAGCCTTCGCGCAGATAGCCGCGATTCTTCACGTTGAACAGGGTGGCCGGTGCGTGGGTCACCGCTTCGACCACGCGCTCCAGCGTCAGCTTGCCCTCGAACACACGCTGCAGCGCCGCCTGCAGCGCGAACTGCACCAGCGGCAGGCCGGACGGTGCCTTGTCGTACTTCTGTGCCTTCTCGTCCAGCAGGTGCGGCGCGTGGTCGGTGGCGAGCACGTCGATGCGGCCTTCCGCCAGCGCCTGGGTGATCGCCTCGCGGTCGGCAGCGGTCTTGATTGCCGGATTGCACTTGATCAGGAAGCCGAGCCGTTCGTAGTCGCGATCGTCGAAATGCAGGAAGTGCACGCAGGTCTCGGCGGTGATCTGCTTGCCCTTGACCGGGCCGGGCTGGAACAACGCCAGCTCGTCGGCGGTGGAGATGTGCAGCACATGCAGGCGAGTGCCGTGCTTCTGCGCCAGCGAGATCGCCAGCCGGGTCGACTTGATGCAGGCTTCGCGCGAGCGTATCAGTGGATGTTCCCAGGCCGGAATGTCATCGCCGTATTTTTCGCGCGCGACTGCATGCAGCGCGTCGATCATCGGGGTGTCTTCGCAATGGGTGATGATCGGGGTGGGGCAGTCACGGAAGATGCCGTCGAGGGTTTCCGGGTTATCGACCAGCATGTTGCCGGTGGAGGCTCCCATGAACACTTTCACGCCCGGTGCGGACAGCGGATCGAGCGCGCGGATGGCTTCCAGATTGTCATTGCTGGCACCCATGTAGTAGGCGTAGTTCACTGTCGAGGTTTCCGCGGCGCGGGTGTACTTCGCCTCCAGCGTGTCGCGGTCGAGCGCTGGCGGCTTGGTGTTCGGCATTTCCATGAAGCTGGTGATGCCGCCGGCCGCGCAGGCGCGCGACTCGTGCCAGGTGTCGGCCTTGTGGGTAAGGCCGGGTTCGCGGAAGTGCACCTGGTCGTCGATCATGCCCGGCAGCAGCCACAGGCCGCTGGCGTCGATCACCTGCTCGCCGGGGCGGCTGTCGAGATCGCCGGCGATCGTCTCGATGCGGCCATCCTTCACGCGCAGGTCGGCGTGAAAGCGGCGCCCTTCGTTGATGAGCTCGGCGTTCTTGAACAGCCAATCAGTTGACATGGTTTGAATCTCCGTGAAGGCGGCAGCGGGGAAAGTGAAAGTGTTCGGGTACCGGGTCTTCGCCGCCGGTGCACAGCGGCTGGCAACGCAGCAGCCGCCAGCTGGTCAACAGGCTGCCACGCCACGGGCCGAAGCGCGTGACCGCAATCCGTGCATAATCAGAGCAACTGGGGTAAAAACGGCAGCGTTTGCCAAGCAGTGGACTGAGCCAGCGCTTGTACAAACGCAGTAACCACAGTATCAAACGGGTTGGGATGTTCACGTTACCGGAACGGCTTGCGGCATGTAGTGGTACAAGTATTCCAGAAGCGAGCTTGCTGGTGTAGAACACATGAGCTATAACACCCGGCCGCCACGGCCAAAATCGGTGAAGGGATATGGCGAAAACGACACGTAATTCGACCGCCGCCAAGGCGCAGAAAGGGAAGACTCCGGCCAGGACGCAAGTCGCCAAGGCCGGCAAGCCGAAAGCAGCTGCCACAAAGGGGCGGACCGTGAAGAGCGCCAAGACACCCGTAAAGAAAACCGTGAGCAAGTTAGTCAGCAAGACAGCAGCGAAGAAGCCGGTAGCCAAACCGGTCGCTGCCAGAAAGTCGGTTTCCAAGCCCAAGCCGGCGGCCAAGAAGGTCGTCGCCAAGCCGCAACCGAAAAAGGCCAGTCCGGCCAAAAAAGCCGCTGTCAAGAAAGCGGTAGTGAAAAAAGTCGTCATGAAAAAGATTGCCGTCAAGAAACCTGCCGTCAAGAAACCGGCGCCAAAGACAGCTGCCGTCAAGAACAGCGCCGTCAAGAACAGCGCCGTCAAGAACAGCAAGGTCAAGGGTGCCGCCGTCAAGAAAGCGACGAAGCCCGTCGCCAAGCCGGTACCCAAGAAGGTGCCTGCGCCGGTCAAATCGACCGTGAAGCACGTCGCAAAACCGGTAGCCAAGCCGGTCAGCAAACCGGTCAAGGTCGCTGCAAAGCCAGTCGCAAAACCGGTAGCCAAGGCCGTTCCGGCCCCGGCTCCGGTCGTCAAAAGCGTATCCCCGTCACCCGCCAGCACGCTCTTCAATGGCAAGGTGGCGAGTGCAACCGCCATGGTGACGCCGCGCGCAGTTCCGGCTGCCGCGAGTCATGCCTCCTCTCACAAAAATCAGAAAAACTCGTCGTCCTCAATGAATAAACTTGCTACAAAAAAACTCGATAACGGCATCACCCGTGAAGACGGGCGGTACGCGCTGCCTTCCACCAGCAACATCACGTTGCCCAAGGGTTACCACCCCTCCAGCAACGAGGAGTACATGAACCCGCAGCACTTGGCCTACTTCCGCAACAAGTTGCGTGACTGGCGCGATCAGCTGGTGGAAGAATCGCGCCAGACCATGGACAACCTGCGCGAGGAGGTGCGTGACGTCGGCGACGAAGCCGAGCGCGCCACCCGCGAAACTGAGAACTCGCTGGAACTGCGCACCCGTGACCGCTATCGCAAGCTGATCTCTAAGATCGACAAGGCGCTGCGCCGGATCGAGGACGGCAGCTACGGCTTCTGCGAGGAGACCGACGAGGAGATCGGCGTCGATCGTCTCGATGCGCGTCCGATCGCCACGCTGTCGCTGGATGCGCAGGAGCGTCGCGAGCATCTGCAGAAGCAGATGGGCGACTGAGCTTCAGCCGGTTAGCCGGTTTCGTGATTACCGAAGCCCCGTCTCGTGCGGGGCTTCGTTTTTTTCAGGTCGGGGTTCGCCGGTAGCCGGTGCGGCTCAGACCAGCGCCTGCGCCGCGTAGCCTTTCAGTTTTGCCAGCATCGCGGCCAGCCCGTTGGAGCGGGTGGGCGAGAGATGCTTGGCCAATCCGATCGTGGCGATGAACTGTGGCTCGGTGGCGACGATCTCCTGCGCGGAGCGATCCGAGTACACCCGCAGCACCAGCGCGATCAGGCCGGAGACGATCGCCGAATCGCTGATCGCCTCGAAATGCATCTTCGCCGCATCACCACCGGGCACCAGCCACACCATCGACTGGCAACCGTGCACGCGGTGTTCTTCGGTCTTGCACGCCTCGGGAAACGGCGGCAGCTGCTTGCCCAGATCGATCAGATACTGGTAGCGCTCGGTCCAGTCGCCGAAGAACGCGAACTCCTCGGCGATGTCCTGCTGCGCCTGCTCGGCGCTGGTGGTGGCAATGCTGTTCATGCGGACATTATTGCGCGGACGAGCTGAATTCACATGAGCAGGCGACGTTCAGCCCTTCTGCACACTCCAGCGGGTGCCCTGTGCGCCATCCTCGATCGCGATGTTCATGGCAGCCAATTCATCGCGAATTGCGTCGGCGCGCTTGAAATCGCGGGCGGCGCGGGCAGCGCGGCGTTCTTCCAGCAGTGCATCGATATGCGCGGCATCCACGGCTTGTTCGCCGCGTTTGAACCACGCCTCCGCATCCTGCTGCAGCAGGCCGAGCAGGGCGCCGCCACCGAGGAGGGCAGCTTTCGCCTGGGCACTGCCGGACTGACGCGCGGCGTCGGCCAGCACGGACAATTCGGCCAGCGCCTGCGGCGTGTTGAGGTCGTCGCACAAGGCCGCTTCGACGCGTGCGGGGACCGGCAATTCGCCGGCGGGCAGTTCGACATTGGCCAGGTCGCGCAGCACACGGTACCAGCCATCCAGCGTGCTTACGGCCTGCTGGATCGCGCCGTCGGACCAGTCCAGTGGTTGCCGGTAATGGCCGCTCAGCAGCCGCAGCCGCAGCGCTTCGGCCGGGTGCAGTTTCAGCAGTTCGTGCAGCAGCAGCACATTGCCCAGCGATTTGGACATCTTGCGCCCGTCGAAGGTCAGCATGCCGTTGTGCATCCACCAGCGTGCGAACGTCTTGCCGCCATGCGCGCAGGTGGATTGGGCGATTTCGTTTTCGTGATGTGGAAACAGCAGGTCGACGCCGCCGGCATGGATGTCGATGGTGTCGCCCAGATGTGCGGCGCTCATCGCCGAGCATTCGATGTGCCAGCCCGGACGGCCGTGGCTCCACGGGCTGTCCCAGCCAGGCAGCTCCGGCGTGGACGGCTTCCACAGCACGAAATCGCCGGGGCTGCGCTTGTACGGCGCCACTTCCACGCGCGAGCCGGCGATCAACTCGTCGGTATCGCGGCCGGACAGCTCACCGTAGGCGGGAAACGAACCGACGTCGAACAGCACGTGGCCTTCGGCGGTGTAGGCATGGCCACTGGCGAGCAGCTTCTCGATCATCGTGATGATCGGGCCGATATGCGTGGTGGCGTGCGGCTCGATGTCCGGCGGTGCTACGCCGAGTCCGGCCATGTCGTCGCGATATGCTTGCGCGAAGCGCTCGGTGATCGTGCCGATCGGCACGCCCTGCTGCTGCGCGGCGGCGTTGATCTTGTCGTCGACGTCAGTAATGTTGCGGGCATACACCAGCTGCGGGAAATGCCGGCGCAACAGCCGCGCCAGCACGTCGAACAGCA
>DASZCB010000610.1:0-4905 GCA_035943575.1 Rhodanobacter sp.
GTCGACGATATCGTCGACCATCACGCAGGTCTTGCCATCCACATCACCGATGATGTTCATCACGGTGGACACATTCGCCCGCGGACGGCGCTTGTCGATGATTGCCAGATCGGCATCGTCCAGCCGCTTGGCGATCGCACGTGCACGCACCACGCCACCGACGTCCGGGCTGACCACGATCAGGTCTTCCATGCTGTGGCTGCGCCAGATGTCGGCCAGCAGCACCGGCGAGGCATACACGTTGTCGACCGGGATATCGAAGAAGCCCTGGATCTGGTCGGCATGCAGATCGACCGTCAGCACCCGATCCACGCCGGCAGCGCCGATCATCCTGGCGGCCAGCTTGGCAGTGATCGGCACCCGCGCCGAACGCGGCCGGCGATCCTGCCTTGCATAACCGAAATACGGAATCACCGCGGTGACGCTGGCCGCCGAGGCGCGTTTGAGCGCATCGGTCAGCGCCAGCAGCTCGAACAGGTTCACCGCGCTCGGCGCGCCGGTCGGCTGCAGCACGAACACTTCCTGCTTGCGGACGTTTTCCTCGATCTCGATCTGCACTTCGCCGTCGCTGAACGTGCCGACCTGCGCCTTGCCCAGCGGCACGCCCAGGCGATGGGCGACATCCTCGGCCAGCGCACGGTGCGCGTTACCGGTAAACAGCATCATCGGGGTGGACGTGTCCACTTGGGTTACCTCGAAACAAAAGCCATCATGAAATGGCTGGGGCGGCAGGATTCGAACCTGCGTATGCGGGAATCAAAATCCCGTGCCTTAACCAGCTTGGCGACGCCCCAGTAGTATTTGTGTTCGCTCGTGTCTCTGTCGCTGCCTGATCCTGCATCTGTCGACTACCGCGATACCGCGACAGCCTTCATGTTGTCCGTGTCGCCCGCGCCGCGCCGCGATGGCGCGCCAGTGCATCATGCAAGGGTGACACGTCGACACCCATGGCTACCTGCGCCGTGAATGCCACCGGGCAGCGTGCGGCAACCGCCATCGCCCGATCGAATGATTTCGCCTCCAGAAACACGCAACCACCGCTGCCGGACAGCCGCGCCTGACCGAAACCACCCGGCCAGTCCAGTACAGCGGCCACCCGCGGGTGTCGCGCACGCACAACTGGCGAAAAGGCGTTTTCCGTCGTTTCACCGGAAACAAAGGACGAAATTGTCGCCCGCGGAGCATTTCGTGTCAATTCAGACGCTTGAAAAAGCGCGGCAGTCGGCACCGACTCATGCGGATCGAGCACCACGTAATGCCGTGACGGCAGGCTCAGTGGGCTGAGCTGCTCGCCGATGCCCTCGGCCCAGGCTGAACGGCCGCGCACGAACACTGGCACGTCGGCGCCGAGCTGGCGCCCCAGTTCAGCCAGCACGTCCTCACCCAGATCCAGCCGCCACAACAGGTTCAGCGCTACCAGCACGGTCGCCGCATCGGAGCTGCCGCCGCCCAGCCCGCCCCCCATCGGAATGCGTTTTTCAAGCTCGATATCCACGCCCGCCGTAGTACCGGTGTGCCGCTGCAACAACTGCGCCGCGCGCACCATCAGATCAGTGTGCGCGGGCACGCCTGGTACTTCGCGCAGTCGCCGGATCGCGCCGTCGTCGCGCACGCGCAGACGAATCTCGTCGCCCCAGTCGAGCAGGCGGAACACCGTCTGCAATTCGTGATAGCCGTCCGGCCGCCGCCCGGTGATGCGTAGGAACAGGTTCAGCTTGGCCGGCGCCGGCCACACCGTCCACGCATCGTGAGCCGGCGCCGACAGCAGCCGGCTCATGAACACGCGCAGCTGATCGGGAAAACCATTCTCGCGATCGCGCTGGCGCGCATACGCAAACGCCGGTGCGTCCTTGTCGACCACGGCGAAACCGTGCTTCGCGTAGAACGGCGCATTCCAGCGTAAATCGGCCAGCGTACCCAGATCGACTCGTCGATAACCGGCGGCTCGTGCCCATTCGCAGGCATGCTCCAGCAGGGCCGCTCCGATGCCACGCTGGCCGTAGTCCGGCAGCACGTTGATTTCAGCGATACCAATGGTGTCGCCACCTGCGTCCGTATCCAGCCACACAAAACCGACCGGAGCTGCCGCCTCGTTCAGCGCTACCCAGACCAGACCGCGACCAATCGCCTGCTGCAGCAATTCCGGCGGAATCGACATCACCGAATAACTCGCCCACGCCGGGTGCCCGCGAAACAGCTGCACGGCCTTGCGCTCGATCGCGCACAAGGCGTCGATCTGGCTCAGCTGTGCACGTTCGATCGCGAAGGACATCGTGGTTCCGTAGTTGCATAACGGCCACGCCGTCAGAGGGCGCCAAGCCTAACTCAGCTGAAGTGGTGACGGGCTTATCGGAATTGCCAGGACTCGATCGACAGCTTCACCTTGTACGGCAATTTCTCGGCATACACCTTCTTCGGCAGCGGCGGCTGGCGCGTGTCATCCCATTCGCGATAGTCGACCGCCCAGCCATCCTGCTGAAGCAGCGAAGGCATCCGATCCGCGCCGAAGCTCAATTCGGCCGGGCCACTGTCGGCCCGTAGGCCGAGCACCCACGCACGCAGGTCGCGCAACGGCACTTCCCAGCCCAGCGCCTTGCGCATCAGCGCCTCGGCGTCCGGTCCGCGTAACGGGCCTGGCTCGAGACCTTCCAGCAGAGCACCATCCGGGCCGCCGCTCAGGCGAAAACTCTTGCCGGTGATCGGCGCGCGCAGCACGAACTCGTACTGGTCGCCGTTCTGCGTCCAGCTGAAACTGCCGCTGCCACCGTCCTTGCCGTCGGAAACGCCGAGCCGTCCCTGCAGCAGCCAGTGATCGGCATGCGCCAACGTCTGCTCGCGTTGAACCTGGGCATTGAGCAGCCCGGTATCGCCCTTCATGCGCACCGCGGGCACGCAGGCGGCCAGCAGCAGCGGCAACGCGACTGCGAGAAAACGGAGATATCGCCTCATGGATGCAACCGTTTCAGGGCCTGCTGCAGGCTGTTGCTGTGCGGATCGAGCTTGCGCACTTCATCGAAGATGCGCTGTGCGTCCTGCTGGCGGCCCTGTTTCCACAGCACTTCGCCCAGATGCACGCCGACATCGGCGTCCTTGCGCGCCAGCCACGCACCGCGCAAGGCCTGCGCGGCCTGATCCAGGTTACCCATACGGTATTGCAGCCAGCCCCACGAATCGGCGATCGCCGGATCGTCCGGCTTGGCCGCGCGCGCGGCCTGCAACAGTTTTTCCGCCTCGGGCAGATCGCGGTTCGCATCGGCCAGCGTGTAGCCGAGCGCATTGCTGGCATCGACATCACCCGGCTTGATCTTCAACAGGTGCTGGAAATCCTGCACCGCCAGATCGATCTGGCCCGCATCGGCATAGGTCAGCCCACGGCCATACAGCAGCCCAGGATCGTTCGGCACCACCTGCAGGGCGCGGCTGAAGGTGGCCTCGGCCTTCGCATAATTCTGTTCCTGCTGATACAACTCGGCATCGACCTGGCAGGCCTGGCGCAACTGCGCCGGATGATCGAGGTAGCTCAGCTGCAACTGCTCCAGCAGTTGATGCGCTTCGGCCTGCTTGCCTTGTGTATGCAGAATCACCGCACTGCGCAGATCGGCATCGAAGGCGTGAGCGTCGTCATCACCTACCTGCTCGTACCAGGCCAGCGCCTCGGCGCTTCGTTGCTGCATCTCGGCCAGCTGGCCGAGCAGGTAGGCGCTGCTTTCACGAACCTCCGGCGCCGCCTTCTGCAACTCCTGATACAGCGCCGCCAGTGCCTTGTCGTTCTTGTCGTGCGCCGCCAACCCCGCGCGCATCGCGTAGATGTCGGCATTCTGCGGACCATGCTCAAGCAGCCTCGACGCACCGGCGTAGTCACCGGCCTGACTGAGCATGCCGGCGTACGCCAGCCGTAGTTGGACATTCTTTGGGGCCTTGTCCAGCGCCTTCTGCAGCAGCGCGCGGGCGCCTTCACGATCGCCATCCTTCAACTTCATCTGTGCCGCCCAGGCGTAGGTTTCGGCGCTCTTGAAACGCTGCACCGCCGCGTTGGCGATCTGCACGGCATACGCGTGCCGGCCAAACTTGTCGCCCAGTTCGCTCATCGCCAGCCATGCCTGCGCATCACCGGGCAGGCGTTGCGGCGTGGCCAGCGCCTCCAGCAGCCGGGCCGCCTGAGCCTGGTCGCGGGCACTTACCAGCACGCGGCCGAGCTGCCGCCAGACATCCTTGCCGCCGCTGCCGAGCAGCAGCTCCAGCTGACGCCGCGCTTCGTCGGCATCGCCGTGATCCAGCGCCAGTTCGGCGCGCGCCTGCGCCATCTCGGCCGGTTTTGCGCCCAGCGCCTGCCAGCGATCCAGCGCACGCTGGGCCGCTGCATGGTCATGCACCGCAACCGCCAGACCCGCGGCCCGTTCAGCCACCTTGGGATCGTTGCTCTGCGCCATCGCCTTGCCGTAGTAACCCGATGCCACCTTCAGATCGGTACGGTTCAGCGCCATCTCTCCGGCCAGCAACTGCGCCATCACGTCGTGATCGGCATCCGGCGTGGCCACCACCAGCTGTGCCAGCGGCTGCGCGGAGCCGGCCGTCTTCGGCGCCGGCCGCAACGGTGTGGCGGCGCAGGCACACAGACCCGACGCCAGCAGCATGACTGCCGTAAAATGCCGCAGTTGCTTGAACTTGCTCGCCCCGCTCCGCACACTACTCTCCATCCACATGCCTGTTCGGGTCGCGCTGGTCATCACATGGCGACGTTGCGCCAAGCTTAGCCTACGCCGCCGGATCCCTGCCGCCGAGATGCTCTCCACACCATGCCGCTGATCGCCCTCGGGCTCAATCACCTCACCGCGCCGGTCAGCCTGCGCGAACTGGTGGCGTTCGATGCGGACGCCGCCAGCGAGGCCTTGCTCGAACTGACCC
>DASZCB010000611.1:0-2489 GCA_035943575.1 Rhodanobacter sp.
CTCGAACGCATCGGGCGCGCTGCCTCCCTACAACGTCTACGGCGGCGACGGTGACGTCACCGCGGAGCTGATCTATGCCAACTACGGCATGCCGGACGACTACAAGGAGCTGGCCCGCCGCGGCATCGACGTGCGCGGCAAGATCGTCATCACCCGCTACGGCGGCGGCTGGCGCGGTCTGAAACCAAAGCTTGCGCAAGAGCACGGCGCGGTTGGCTGCTTGATCTATTCCGATCCGCACGACGACGGTTACGCCCAGGGCGATGTCTATCCGCAAGGCGGCTGGCGCCCAGCGCAGGGGGTGCAGCGCGGCTCGGTGGCGGACATGCAGCTGTACCCCGGCGATCCGCTGACGCCCGGCATCGGTTCCACCCCGGATGCCAAGCGGCTGGCGATCAAGGACGCGAAAACGATCCTGAAGATTCCGGTGCTGCCGATTTCCTATGCCGACGCCACGCCGCTGCTGCAGTCGCTGAACGGCCCCGTCGCGCCGTCCGGCTGGCGCGGCTCGCTGCCACTCACTTATCACGTCGGCCCCAGCACGACCAGGACACACCTCACCGTGCTATCGGACTGGGGGCAGAAACCGATCTACGATGTAATCGCCACGCTAAAAGGCTCCACGGAGCCGGACCAGTGGATCGTGCGCGGCAACCACCACGACGGCTGGGTGTTCGGCGCCTGGGATCCACTTGCCGGCAATGTCGCCCTGATGGCTGAGGCCAAGGCGATCGGCGGCCTGGTCAAACAGGGCTGGCAGCCGCAGCGTACCCTCGTCTACGCGAGCTGGGACGGCGAGGAACCAGGCCTGCTCGGCTCGACTGAATGGGCCGAGACGCATGCAGCTGAACTGCAGAAGAAGGCCGTGCTGTACCTCAACTCGGATACCAATGGCCGCGGTTTCCTCGATGCCGGCGGCAGCCATTCGCTGCAACACCTGGTCAACCAGGTTGCCGAGGACGTGACCGATCCGGAAACCCACGTCAGCGTGCGCGAACGCATGCGCGCGCGCATGCTGGTCGCCGGCTACGGCAAGGATGCGAAGCCCGAAGCCAAGATGGACGCCAAGCTGGCGGCGGCAGGCGGCGACGTGCCGATCCAGGCGCTGGGTTCCGGTTCCGACTACAGCGCGTTCCTGGAGCATCTGGGCATTGCCTCGCTCGATCTCGGCTTCAGCGGTGAGGACGACAACGGCGGCATCTACCACTCGCGCTACGATTCGTTCGACCACTACGCGCGCTTCGGCGATCCCACTTTCGAATATGGCGTGGCACTGTCCAAGGTCGCCGGCCACATCGTGCTGCGCACCGCCGATGCCAACGTCTTGCCGATGCGCTTCGGCGATTTCAGCGGCACGCTCGACCGCTACGTGAGTGAACTTCACAAGCTGGTCGACGACACCCGCAAGGCCACCGAGCAGCAGCACCAATTGCTGGACCTGCACGCGTTCACGCTCGATGCCGACCCGACCCGGCCGCTTGGGCCGCCTGCGCGCGACTCCGACATGCCCGCGATCGACCTGGCCCCGCTGGACCAGGCTGCGAAACAGCTAACACAGAGCGCGCAGGCGTATCAGGCGGCTTACAGTAAACACGCCGCCGCAGGCTTCAACATGCCGGTCTCGCAACAGCAGCAGTTGAACCAACTGATGGGCAGCATGGAGCAGACCCTGACCGATCCGGCCGGTCTGCCCGGTCGCGCCTGGTTCAAGCACCTGATCTATGCACCCGGCATGCTCACCGGCTACGGCGTCAAGACCGTGCCCGGCGTGCGTGAGGCCATCGAGGCACGCCGCTGGAACGAGGTCAACCAGTACGCCGTGGTCACCGCGAAAGTTCTCGACCACTATCGCGCGCAACTCGACCAGCTGACGGCTGTGCTGAACAGGTAGCCGTAAACAGGGGATCGTCGGACTGCACGGCAGCAACCTCGAAAATCCTACCCAACCGATGGGCTACACGCGACCGCGCGCGCTCTGGCAAAGTGCAGCGATCGGCTGTCTGCGGCCACTGGGGAAAGTTTCATCATGCGCGTGTCGATCCGGGTTTCCATGGGCATCCTGTTGACGCTAGGCACAGTCGGTGCATACGCAGCCGCCGATGCGAACAGGGCTACCGATTACGCTCGCGCGCCAGGCCAGCCGATCGATCAGGCTTATACTGACCAGATCCTGAAGTTCACCACCGATCCCTCGTTCAACTCGCCGCTGACCGACTACCTGCCCGCTTCCGCCAGCGTGCCGACGCCGGAGAAAGTGCTCGGGCATATTTCGGGCGCGCCGAACTACCTGCCCTACTCGGCCGACGTCTACCGTTATTTCCGTGCGCTGGCCGCTGCCAGTCCGCGGGTGAAGGTGTTCTCGATCGGCAAGAGCGAGGAAGGCCGCGAAATGATCGCGGTGGCGATCGCCGACGAAAGCCTGCTGGCCAACCTCGACGCGAACAAGGCGCGCGTGGCCAAGCTGGGCGACCCGCGCAGCATCCACATGG
>DASZCB010000612.1:0-2444 GCA_035943575.1 Rhodanobacter sp.
CTCCTGTCCAAGACCACGCAGTACTTGCTCGACGCGCACCGGCTCAACCGCCGCATGCACAACAAGTCGTACATCGTAGACGGCAACGTGGCGATCGTCGGCGGCCGCAACATCGGCGACGCGTATTTCGATGCCGGCAACGACACCAACTTCCGCGACCTCGACCTGATCGCGATCGGCCCGGTGGTGAAGCAGGCCTCGCATGCGTTCGACGAATACTGGAATTGCGACGCCGCATCCCCGGTCAAGGCGTTCGATGGCAAGCACGCCAGCCACTACGACATGGCGCAGCTGCGTGTGGATCTGCGCCGCGACGCGCGCGCGTTCGCGCAGACAGACTACGCGCAAGCGACCCTGGACAAGCTGCCCGACGGCCCTTCCGGTGATCGCCCCGGCGCGTGGTTCTGGGGCGCGGCCACGCTGGTCGCCGATCAGCCGGAAAAGATCGACGCCACCGAAAAAGAATCCGCCGCGCTGCGCATCGGCCCGCAGATCAAGTCGATGACCGACCATGCGCAGCAGGACGTGTTGCTGATCTCACCCTACTTCATTCCCGGCGACGACGGCACGCGCTACCTCACCAGCCTGGCCGCGCGCGGCGTGGCGGTGAAGGTGCTGACCAACTCGCTCGCCTCCACCGACGAGGCGGCCGTGCATGCGGGCTATTCGCGCTATCGCCGCGCGCTGCTCGAAGGCGGCGTGCAGCTGTATGAACTGCGCCCCGCCGCTGGCGTGGAACAGCCGGTGACCGCGAAAGGCACCTCGTCCGGCGTCAGCCTGCATGCCAAGGCGATCGTGGTCGACGGACAGTGGGTGTTCATCGGCTCGATGAACATGGATCAGCGCTCGAAACTGCTCAACACCGAGATGGGCATCATCGTCGACTCACCGGCGCTGGCCGTGGCGGTGACCCAATTTTTCGACACGGCCATACAGCCCCCCAGCGCCTATCACGTGACGCTGAGCAAACCGCATGGCGGACGGATGCAATGGCAGGCCAGCGAGAACGGCAAGCTGGTGACTTACCACCACGATCCCAAGGCCAGCACGAAGCGTCGGCTGGAAGTGGATCTGCTCAGGTTCATGCCGATCGAAGGTATGCTTTGAATAGCCATCCGCCAACCACGCAACGCCTCAGCAGCGGAGCGAACTCATGAAACGAATGATTGCGGCCTTGCTGCTGTTCGCCCTGCTGGCGCTGCCGGCGTTCGGCCAGCAGGATGTGGAGCAGCAGAAGATCGCCTACCTGATCGACTCGGTGGCCACGCTGCAGGGCGCGACCTTCATCCGCAACGGCACCGAATACGATGCCGCGCGCGCCGCCGACCACATGCGCCTGAAACTGCGCTTTGCGGGCAGCCGCGTGAAGACGGCCGAAGACTTCATCACCTATTGCGGAACTGGCTCATCGATGTCGGGCACCAAGTACACGATCCGCTTTTACGACGGGCGCGTCGTCGATTCAGCCACCTTCCTGCACGGCAAGCTGGCTGAGTATGCGACCCGAACGGTCAGCGGCACGCGCTGACACCGCGCTCAGAGCAACAGCAACAGCAGCGGCGCGGCGATGCCGGCAATCAGGATCGCGCCGAAGAGCCGTGGCTTGCGACTGTAGCGCCAGGCCATGTAGAGCCCGCTCAGCACTGAGATGAACAGGCCCAGCGCTACCAGGCCGAAGAAGATCTTCATCGGCAGCAGGTTCTTTTTCGGCCGCGCACCGGCGTTGTCGGGCAGGCTCGCCGGCGCAGCCTGCACTTGCGGCACGGCACCGACGTTCGTCGTGGTGGCCGCTGGCGGCGGCGGTCGCCGCGCCGACATCACCAGGGTCTGCTTCTTGTGGAGCTGCGCCACGCTCGCCAGCCATGCCGGCGGCGCGTAACTGCTGCCGCGCGAGGTCTCGTGCAGGCCAAAGCTCTGCAGACCGCCGGTAATCGCGAAGAACAGCAGCATGGGCGCAGTGAATACACCAAGGTAGAGATGGATCGTACGGGTGATCTTGAGCAAACGGTGGGTCAGCGGCATAAAACCTACAGGTGGCAGAGAAAGCCGGTGAACTTTAACCGAGTTGCCTAGGGATGCCGCATCACTCGCTATGGCTCGTCGGGCAGATCGGGTAGCTCCGGCATGTTGGCCATTTCCTCCAGCAGGTCATGCATCTCGGGCACGGGTTCCATCGCCAGCGGCCAACGCCCGATCACTTCATATCGGGACTGCCCGAAAAAGCTGCGGATCAGCACGAATTCACGCACGCGCCAACGGATCGGCGGAATGGACTCCTCGATAGCATCCACCGCGTGCCCCCGCAGCAAGGTGATATGCGGCAGGAAGCTGGATACCCCACTCACCTGCAGCCCGACGCGCAGCTGCGCCGCGGCAATCGCCTTGCGCAAGTTCAAGGCCGACTCGGTGGTGGGTCTGTCCGCGCACAGCACGAACGGAAATTG
>DASZCB010000613.1:0-1573 GCA_035943575.1 Rhodanobacter sp.
GCCGCGCACACGTCTGGCTGCAACATCGAAGCACACCTGTTCTCGGAGGCCATCGACCAGTTCAAGGCGCAGCACGCCACCGTGATCGGTGTCACCGCCGGCAACACTGCCGAGCTGGCGGATTTCTCCCGGGAAACCGACCACTGCAGCGGCAAGTTTCCGGTCGCCGCCGACGAGGGCGCGAAGATCGCCAAGGAATACGACGCGTTGCTGCTGATGAAGCCCGGCTGGTCGGACCGCACCTCGTACGTGATCGCCCCGTCGGGGAAAATCACCCATGTCTATTCCAGCCTCAACCCCACCAAGCATGTCCAAGAGACGCTCAATGCCGTGAAGGCACTCGAGCAACCGGACAAAGCCGCAAAGTAAATTCGGGCCCGATGACGAAACCGGAACGGCGCAGAGGTCACTTCTCGGAGAAGTGGCCTCTGCGCCGCTGTCGCAGGCGCGCCTCCCGACCTTGCCCTACTTGCGCGCCGCGATGATCTGGTTCAGGTAATCCGGCGTGCCCTCGATGCGTACCAGATGCGGGTATTGCAGGCCGCCGTGGTAGTCCACCGGCACCGTGCGGTAGCCGCCCTGGTACTCCAGCAGCAGCTGGATCGGCGTCTTGCTGTCCCTGGCCGCCGCGATCGCGCTATTCAGCACATCGCTCGAATAGGTCTGCCCGTTCACCGCGACCAGGGTGGCGCCGGTGCTGACACCGGCCTTGAAGGCCGGTCCGTCCCAGCGCACGTCGTTGACCTGCCCCTTGTCGTTCATCGTCAAACCGATCGACCAGGCGAAGTTGTACAGATGGCGGGACGGTTCCGGCCGGCTGTTGTACTGCTTCTCGTACGCGCTTTCCTTATCGGTGTAGACCAGCTTCCAGCCAGTCGCCGCGATGCCGTTCTCCAACGGCGGATTGAGCGTACCGACGCGTGCGTGCAGGAAGCTTGCCCAGTCGTACTTGGCCACGCCGTCCAAGGCCGCCACCACGTCGTCGAAGGTGTAGGTCCTGGTCACGTAGCTGCCGTTGTCGACACCCAAGAACGTGCGCGCGAAATCGTCCAGCGATTTCTGGTCATGCGTCAGGGCGCGCAGCTTGGCGTCCACCTCCAGCCACATCATCTGCCCGCCGCTGTAATAGTCCTCGCTCATCTGCCAGCTGCGGTACGGAAGACTCGAGCGGCGGGCGGCGGTCGCGTCGTTGGTGGTGTCTTCGAGCGTCCGCCACTGGAAACCCTCGCGGTTGCGATCGTAGTTGGCCGCCGTCATGGCCAATGCGTCGCGGAACTCCTGCGGCGTCCACATGCCGGCGCGCGCGGTCAATATGTAACCCCAGTACTGCGTCTGCCCCTCGTACACCCACAACAGCGAATCGCCCATCGGCACGTTGAAGTTGGGTGTCCACAGGTCGGCCGGACGGCGGAACTTGCCGTTCCACGAATGCGCGTACTCGTGGGCCAGCAGGTCGCGGCCAGGCGCGGCGTCCTTCCATTCGGTGAAGTAATCGGCGCCCACGCCGTCCTCGCTGGACTGGTGATGCTCCGTGCCGTTGCCGCCCAATACATCCGACAGCGAGAACAGAAAG
>DASZCB010000614.1:0-13464 GCA_035943575.1 Rhodanobacter sp.
GCCAGGCCACTGACCTGCTGCAAAAGAGCAGCCAGGCCACCATGCTGCTCGCCGGCGACGTGCAGTTCGCCGACATCGACGCCAACAGCCTCACCTTCGGCGACACCAACTTTCAGATGAGCCCGGCCAGCACCGAGATCATCGGCGTGGTGAGGCTCGCCACCGATGCCGACACCATTACCGGCACCGACACTCAGCGCGCGATCACGCCCAAGAGCCTGCTCGCCGCGCTCAACGAGCGCCTCGGTGCGAGTGCACCCAGTGCGTTCGTCAAGACGCTGCTGGCCAAGGCCAGTGCACTGGCGTTCGTCACCGCGCTCGGTATCCGCGGTGCTGCCTCCTACGACAGCGGGGCCGGCAACGGGCTGGACGCGGATCTGCTCGACGGTCAGCACGGCGCGTACTACCGCAGCTATGCCAACCTCACCGACGTTCCGGGTACCTTCACGCCGTCCGCACACACGCACTCGGCGGCCGACATCACCAGCGGCACCCTGGCGATCGTCCGCGGCGGCACCGGCGCAGGCAGCTTCACCGCCGGCAATTACCTGGTCGGCAATGGCACGGGCGCACTCGCCGAAAAAACACCGGCACAGGTGCTGACGAACATCGGCGCCGCGGCCCTCGCGCACTCGCATCCGATCAGCGACATCAATGGCCTGCAACCCGCACTTGATGCTCGCCCGTTGCAGACGTCCGTCACCGCGCAGATCACCGCCGCGGTAAATGCCCTGGTCAACGGCTCCCCCGGCGCACTCGACACGCTGAAAGAACTCGCTGACGCGATGGGTGACGATCCCAACTTCGCCGCGACAGTGACCAATGCGCTGGCACTGAAGGCGCCGAGCGCCAACCCGACGTTCACGGGCACGGTCACGGTTCCGTCCAACGCCGGGACCATGACGTTCAAAACGGGAACCGGCGACAACGCCACCTATGCGCTCCACAACGTCCGCATGCATCTGCATTGGGGCTTGGGTATCGAGGACTACGCCGGCAATGTTCAGGGTGTCTACGACGCTCGCGCAGGCATCTGGGATACCAAGGGCGGCTACAAGGTGAATGGTCAAGCCGTCTGGCACGCTGGCAGCTTCAACCCAGCCGCCTATGCGCGTCTCGACGGCGTTTTGATGACCGGCGATCTTGCCTGCCGTAGTAATGCCGATGGCAAGACGATCGCCAACTACACCGCACAGCCTCTCAAAGTGCAGAGTGATGGGGCCACCGCGGCGGCGATGCTGTTCATCCGCACCGGTAACTACGCCGGCTACTTCGGCATAGACACCGACAATCAATGGAAGGTGGGTGGCTATTCGATGGGCGCCGGCTCATGGCGCGTCGTGCATGAAGGTCTTTCGGCCGTCAATCTCCCCGGCTCGCTCTCCGCGTCCTGGCTCTCCGCGTCGCTTGTAACAGGCGGCACGCCCAACGGTAGCCGCGCCGTACTGAATCCCGGCGGCGCCAATGGTGGATACATCGCGTTCTTCATGCCGGACGGCACGCGCGCGGGATATATCGGTAACCCTGACGCCGGCACCTTAATGATTGCCCCCGAGGGCGGCCGCAGCGTGGCCATATTCGGCCCGTCCGTGAGTGTCGCCGCCCTCGCCGCCGCCGGCGCGATCACGGGCGCCAGCGTCCGCGCCACCGGAACCATCATGGCCGCCGGCGGTTTTCAGATTGGTTAATCCTCACAAGGCAAATGGACGTCTCTATGACTGACAACGCACGCATCCGCACCCTCGCGCCCGGCATCACGGGCGAAATGATCGCCGAACAAGTGCACCTGTTTTATGACCCCGCGACCGGCAGCGGATACGTGTCGTTTCAGGCGCGTGAATGCCTGTACGTCAACGGCCATCATCAGGCGCCGATGGGCGACTTCGACATCCTGCAGGCGCAGATCGGCGACATTGCCGCGCTGCGGTTCGGCGCCGGCCTGGTCGATCCGGTGACAGGCACCGACCTGTCGAACGTGAGCGTGGCCGGCGTGATGATGCTGCACAAAGCAGGCTATGACGCGCTCTACAACGCACGTGCCGTCGCGCGTGCCGCCGCCGAGGCGCAGGCCATCGCCGATGCTGCTGCCGCTGCCGAAACCCCGACGGCACCCTGACCGTGGCCTTCAGCTACCGCAACGCGGCGGGACTGAATCCCGAAGACGTCTATGACCCTGACGTCATCGGCGACGGGCCGGACGCGGCTATCTCCGGCATCGGCTACCGCAATGCGGCCGGCGTGCTGCTGCGTTTCGCTGCGCTGAAATACGGCAGCGCCGCCGCAAACCACGGCTACCGCCTCGCCGATGGCCGCGACTTCTCCGCGCTGTGGGCCAAGAAGGGAACGGCCAGCTACAACGATGCCGTGCTCGGCACGTTCGGACCTTACAACGCGCGCAGTTCCAGCTCGCACGACACGGGCGCCAGCTTCACGCTTGTATTCAAGACCGACGGTACGTTCGCGGTCACCATGACGTCGCTGCAGGGCAGTTCAAAGTCGGGCACGCCGACATCGGGCGGCTGGCATAAAGCCCCTGCTGCCGGCGTCGGCAACGGCTACGAAATTCAGTTCATCGCCACGATGAGTATCAACAACGGCTACGTCGACAGCAGCAGCGACACCTACCCAGCTTACCCGTCCTACACGGCGACGACTGGATGGCTCCCGCTGTCGGCGGCGCGGACGATCGCCGTCGATACCGGGCATCTGCTGGGCGGCTCGGTCGGCAAGCGATACGGCAGCGTCGCCGTGTCGGGAACCTACACGGTCAACATCCGCAAGATCGGATTTCCCCAGGTGGTCGCCACGACGTTCTCGGTTGACATGCAGGCGATGATTTAACCTCAGCGAAAATCCCCGATGTACCAGCCCACTGGTACACCGGCGGCGCATAGCCCTCACGCGCAGGGCATCCGCACCATGCCGGCATGGATCAGCTCGTCGAAATCGCCCGCCTGTTGCAGAACCTGCTGCGCTTTGGCACGGTCGCGTCCGTCGACCATGCCGCTGGCACATGCACGGTGGCCACAGGCGCGCTAGTCACCCGACCCATGCCGTGGCTGGTGCAGCGCGCGGGCGATGCGCGCACCTGGTGGGCGCCCAGCATCGGCGAGCAGGTCGTGTTGCTGTGCCCCGGCGGCGATACTGCGCGCGGCGTGGTGCAGCCGGCGATCTATTCCAACAACGCACCGCGCCCGGCCGGCAGCGATACCGCCAAGACCACCCACTATCCCGACGGCGCTGTGGTCAGCTACGACCCCGAGGCGCACCAGCTCACCGCGACATTGCCGGTGGGCGGCAAGACCACCATCGCGTCGCCGGGCGGCGTGTCGATCACCGGTGACACCACCATCACCGGCAAGCTCAGCGTCAGCGATGACACCACGTTGAGTTCAAAGCTTCATGTCGCCAGCGACGTCACCGTGGACACGACGCTCACCGCCAGCACCGATGTGGTCGGCGGCGGCAAGAGCGTCAAGGGTCACAAGCACCCCGAGACCGGCACCGTCACCGGAGCGCCGCAGTAATGCGCGGCATGGATCGCACCACCGGCAAACCGCTCGATGGGCTGGCGCACCTGCAGCAATCGATCGGCGACATCCTCAGCACACCGGTCGGCTCGCGCGTGATGCGCCGGGATTACGGCTCGCTGCTGCCGCGCCTGGTCGACCAGCCGTTCCATGCGGCCACGCGGATCCGTTTGTACGCCGCCGTCGCCACCGCACTGATGCGCTGGGAGCCGCGCCTGCGGCTGTCGCGTGTGTCGCTGGATCTGGGCGAGCAGCCCGGCCAAGTAGTGGTGACGTTGGAAGGCGTCCGCACCGATATCCCGGTCGCGCAGCCCGGCTCGATCACCGTCCCCCTGTCACTCAGCGCCGTGCTGTAACGGCATCACACCCGAGGATTCACCATGCCCAACGATTACCACCACGGCGTCCGCGTTGTCGAAGTCACCAGCGGCCATCGCACCCTCACCGTTCCTTCCACTGCCGTTATCGGCCTGATCGCCACCGGCGAGGATGCCGACGTCGCCCTGTTCCCACTGGACACGCCGGTGCTGATCACCGACGTGCAGGCCGCCATCGGCAAGGCCGGCACCGCCGCCATGGGCACCTTGCTGCCGGATCTGCAGGCTATCAACGCGCAGTCCAAGCCCGTCGTGATCGTGGTGCGCGTGGCCAAGGGTATCGACGCTGCCGCCACCAGCGCCAACGTGATCGGCACCACCGATGTGAATGGCCGTCTCACCGGCATGCAGGCGCTGATCGGCGCGCAAGGTCGCCTGGGCGTCAAACCGCGCATTCTCGGCGCACCGGGACTGGACACGCAGGCGGTGGGCGTGGCGCTGGCTATCGTGGCCAAGAAGCTGCGCGGCGTGGCTTACGTGCATGCGCACGGCGCCACCACCGTCGCGGAGGCGATCGCGTACCGGGCCAATTTCAGCCAGCGCGAAGTGATGCTGGTGTGGCCGAACTTCATCGCGTTCGACACCGTCGCCAAGGCCGACGTGGAAGTGCCCGCGGCGGCCTACGCGCTCGGCCTGCGCGCGGCGATCGACGAGGCGCAGGGCTGGCAGAAAACCCTCAGCAACGTCGCCGTGAATGGCGTCACCGGCATCAGCCGCGACGTGCACTGGGATCTGCAGGATCCGGCCACCGACGCGGGCGTGCTCAACGCGGCCGGCATCACCACCCTGATCAATGCGCAGGGCTTCCGCTTCTGGGGCAACCGCACCTGCAGCGACGATCCGTCCTTCCTCTTCGAGAGCGCCACGCGTACCGCGCAGGTGCTGGCCGACACCATCGCCGACGGCTTCCTGTGGGCCGTGGACAAGCCGATGTACCCGAGCCTGGTGAAGGACATCATGGAGGGCATCAACGCCAAGTTCCGTGAGCTGACGTCCGGTGGCTACATCATCGGCGGCAAGGCGTGGTACGACGAAAGCGCCAACGACGCCACCACGCTGGCGGGCGGCAAGCTGACCATCGACTACGACTACACGCCGGTGCCGCCGCTGGAGGATCTGCTGCTGCGCCAGCGCATCACGACCTCCTACCTGGTCGATTACGCCTCGGCGATCAACGCCTGATCGAGTGCGGCCGCGCAGGCGGCCGTATACCCCTGACTCCCCAAGGAACCCGCCATGGCATTGCCCAGCAAGCTCAAGAATTTCACGATGTTCAGCGACGGCATCAACCACATCGGCAAGATCCCCGAGACCACCCTGCCCAAGCTCAGCCGCAAGATGGAAGCGATCCGCCTCGGCGGTATGGATGGCACCGTCGATATCGATCTCGGCGGCGAGGCACTCACGCTGGAATACACCGCCGGCGGCATCGTCCGCGAGTTGATTCGGCAGTACGGCGCCACCAGCGCCGGTGCCTACCTAACCCGTTTCGCCGGTGCCTACCTGCGCGATGACACCGGCGATGTCGATGCGGTCGAGGTGTATGTGCGCGGCCGCCCGAAAGAGATCGACATGGGCGGGGCCAAGCCCGGCGACGACACCGCTCACAAGTACAGCATCAGCTGTTCGTACTACAAGCTGGTGATCAACGGCTTTGTCGAGATCGAGATCGACGTCCTCAACTTCATCTTCAATGTCGGCGGCGTCGATCGGCTCGCCCAGCAGCGCCGCGCACTCGGCATCTAACCGCGTCATCCGTGGCACCCCGTGTCGCCGGCCACGCCTCCCCGTGCGCCGGCAGCTTTTTCCGTCACCACCCGATCTCACTGGAGAGAATCATGTCCAAGACCACCGACATTCCCGCGCAGGCCAGCAGCCTTGTCACTGCGCCCACCACCATCACGCTGGATTCGCCGATCGCACGCGGCGACCAGCTCATTGCCTCGCTCACACTGCGCCGCCCCAAGGCGGGCGAGCTGCGCGGCGTCTCCCTGGTCGAGCTGACCCAGATGGAAGTCGGCGCCATCGCCAAAGTGCTGCCGCGCATCTGCGATCCGTTCCTCACGGCCGACGACATCAACAAGTTGGAGGCGCCCGACCTGCTGAAGATCGGCACCGAGATCGCGCTTTTTTTGCTACCGAAGGATGTGACAGCGTCCCTCGCCGCATAGAGGACGCGATGGCCGACATCGCGGTGGTGTTCCACTGGCCGCCCGCCGCGATGTACGACCTCACCTTGAACGAACTGGTTGACTGGCGCGAGCGCGCCCGCGAACGCAACGGGATGGAGTAGCGCGTGGATCTGAAACTGCAAGTGCTGCTGCAGGCGCTGGACAAGGCCACTGGCCCGCTCAACAAGATCAAGGGCGCCGGCAGCGGCGCTGCCGCCCAGCTCAAGAAAACCCGCGACGCGCTGCGCCAGCTCGACCAGGCGCAGAAGAACGTCGGCGAGTTTCGCAAGCTCAAGCAGGGCACCGCTGACACCACCCGGCGCATGGCCGAGCTGCAGGCGCGCACGCGTGCCGTGGCGCAGCAGATGAAGACGTCGGTCACCGGCAGCGGTGAACTGTCCCGCGAATTCAAGAAGCTCACCGCCGACGGTGCCAAACTCAAGGCCGAGCACACCGCGCAGCAGGCCAAGCTGCAGACGCTTCGCACCGCGCTGCGCGAGGCGGGCATCAACACCCACCAGCTCGGCACCGCCGAGGCTGCGCTGCGCGCGAAGGCCGCCAGCGCCACCCGCTCCATCGAGCAGCAGACCGCCGCGCTGCGCGCACAGGGCGTACAGGCGCAACGGCTGGCCAAGCTGCATGATCAGCTGCGCAAGGGCGAGGCGCTCGGCGCGCACCTGTCCGTCACCGGCTACGCCACGCGCGAGGGTGGCCGCCGCATCCTCGAGCAGGTGACACCGGCCATCGACGAGGCCAAGCACTACCAGATCCTCACCGAGCAGCTGCGCGCGCAGGGCACCAGCAGCAGCGATGTGGCGCGTGCGCAGCGCTTCGCCAGCACCGACACCACCGCCGGCAGCTCGCAGAGCGACAAGCTGGAGATCCTGAAGGACGCCAACAGCATCTTCCGCGACATGAACGAGGCGCTGCACATCGCTCCCGCGCTGCTCAAGACCAAGCTCACCTTCGAGGCGCTGATGGCGCAGCACGGCGAGGGTGCTGGCCACGGGCAGGAAATCGTCGGGGAGCTGATCGCGGCGATTCAGACCGGCGAGTTGCGCAACGCCACCAAGACGCCCGAAGCGTTCAACCACCTGCTCGACATGATGACCAAGGCCTATGTCGGCAGCGGTGGCCTGGTGAAACCCAGCGACTACCTGCAGACGATGAAGGTCGGCGGCGTCGCGACCAAGCAGATGGACGAGAAGGCGCTGTTCTTCGGCGCCATGCACACGATTCAGGAAATGGGCGGCATGCGCTCCGGTACCGGCTTTGCCAGCGCGTACCAGAACTGGGCGGCAGGCCGCAGCACCCAGCAAACCGCCGAGGCGCTCGGCCAGCTCGGCCTGGTGAACAAGGGTGCTGTGAAGTACGGCAAGAACGGCCACATCACCAAGATGCTGCCCGGCGCGCTGAAGAACCAAGCGCTGTACGAGAGCAACCCCTTCGACTACCTGATGAAGGAGGTCATCCCGCGCATTGACCCCAAAGGCAAGCTGACCGAGAACCAGATCGTCAGCAAGCTCAACAGCCTGTTCAGCGCGCGCAAGGGCGGCGACCTCTTCGCCGGCATGTACATGCAGCGCGGCAACATCCAGAAGCAACTGGCGGCGTCCGCACACTTCGAGGGCACGGAGGCGGCGTACCAGCGCACAGTGGGCACGGCGCAGGGACAGGAAGCCGACCTGCTGGCCAAGAAGGCCGACCTGTACAAGGAACTAGGCACCAGCCTGTTGCCGGTCTATGTCGGCGTGCTGCAGAAACTGGTGGGGGTACTCAAGGCACTCACCGGCGCCGCGCAGCGCCACCCGGCGATCGCCAAGGGCATCGCCTTGATCGCCGCCGGCTTCGGCATCCTGATGGTCGCCGCCGGCGGCGTAATGATCGCGCTGGGTGGCCTGATCGGTCAGTTCGCGCTGCTGCGCTTCGCCATCGGCCGCGCCGGGCTGGGCTTGCTGGCACGGCGTAGTGCGGCCGGTGTGGCAGCGGGTGCAGGTGGCGAAGCGGCCGGCGCGGGCCTGTTTGCCCGTGTGGCCATGCTCGGCCGGTCGATCCTGCCGGCGATCATCGGCGGCGCCTCGGCGGCGGCCACCGCGCTCGCTGCCATCACGTTGCCGGTGTGGGTGATCGTCGCCGCCCTGGCCGCGCTCGGCATCGCGGTGTGGAAATACTGGGGACCGATCAAGGCATGGTTCATCGGCTTCGGTCAGGGCATCAGCACCGTCGTCGGGTCGGCGTTTGCCGAACTCGGTCACGCGCTGGCACCGCTCAAGCCCCTGTGGCATGGCATCGCCGGTGCGATCCAGTCGGTGTGGATTTGGATCAAGCAATTGTTCGCGCCGTTCCAGGCGACGACGGCGCAGCTCGATGCCGCCACCGACTCTGGCCGTACGTGGGGCCACGCGATCGGCTACGCCATCAGCAGCGTGGTCGTGCTCGTCAAGTGGCTGGTGCAGGCCGTTGGCTGGGCCTTTGGCAAGCTCAACGCGCTCGGCGAATGGATCGGTGGCAAGGTCTTCGAGGTGGTCGAGCTGTGGAAAAAGCACTGGGGCATCGTGTCGGTATTCATGGACGGCATCGGCGAGGCAATCAAGGCACCGTTCACCACGGCCTTCCAGTGGATCAGCGACAAGATCGACGGCTTCATGGAGAAGTGGCGCGCGCTCAAGGCGGCACTGCACATCGCGGACGATCCGGTCGCCGCGGCCGGCATCCACTGGAACACCGGCGACGCCAGCGACAGCAAGCCTGGTGCGCGTTTCGCCATCGACAACAGGCCCCCGTTGCGCGCCGGTGGCGGCGGTACGGTCACCAACCACAACCAGTACAGCGTCACGGTGCAGGCGATGCCGGGTCATGAAGAGGCCGCCGCCCGCGCGGCATCGGCCGAGCTCGATCGCCGCGAACGCGCCAAGGCCGCCGCCGGCCGCAGCCGCCTCGGCGACACGGAGTAACCCATGCTGATGTGCCTCGGTCAATTCGTGTTCCAGCTGCCGGATCTCGCCTACAGCGAGCTGCAACGCTCCACCGCGTGGCGGCATGCGTCGAACAGCCGCGTCGGTGCGCGGGCGGCGCTGCAGTTCATCGGCCCCGGCGACGACACCATCACGCTCACCGGTGTGCTGGCACCGGAAGTCGCCGGCAAACTGGAAAGCCTGGCCACCCTGCGCCGGATGGCTGACGCCGGCGACGCTTACGCCATGATCGACGGCGCTGGCCGCGTGTTCGGCGCCTGGGTGATCGAGTCGATGAGCGAGGGCGGCAGCGCGTTCACGCCGGACGGCATCGCGCGGCGCACCGACTTCAGCATCAGCCTCAAGCGCAGTGACGATGCGCAGGTTTCCACTGCGCCGCCGGGCAACAGCGCCACGTTGGCCACCATCGACAGCCATGGCGGCGGCGCCGACGGCCTCGCATGACCAGCCGCAACCCACAGCCGCGCTGGAAGGTCACGCTCGATGGCCGCGACCTCACCGCCACCCTGATCCCCCGCCTCGTCGGCCTGTCCGTCGCCAGCTGCCGGCAGGACACCGCCGACCAGCTCGACATCACGCTCAGTGACCACGACGGCAAGCTGGCCCTACCGCCCACCACCGCTACCCTGCGCGTGTGGCTGGGCTGGGATGACAGCGGCCTCACCGACAAGGGCAGCTTCGTCATCGATGAGCTAGAACACGCCGGCACGCCCGACGTGATCGTCATGCGCGGTCGCAGTGCCAACCTGCGCAGCGATCTGCGCCAGCAGCGCGAGCAGAGCTACCACGACACCACCGTCGGCGCGATCGTCAACCAGCTCGCCGGCCGCAACAAGCTCACCCCGCGCTGTCATCCGGATCTGGCGACCCTGGCCATCGACCATATCGACCAGACCAACGAGAGCGACGTCAACTTCCTCACGCGGCTCGGCAAGCGCTACGACGCGGTGGCCACGATCAAGTCCGGATCGCTGATCTTCTGCCCGATCGGCCAGGGCACCACAGCCACCGGCAAGCCACTGCCCAAGGTCACACTGACCCGCGCATCGGGCGACCAGCATCGTTACCACGTCGCCGACCGCAACGCGTATAGCGGCATCCGCGCGCTATACGACGACACGCACGGTGGCAAGACCAAGGATGTGCTGGTGGGCACCGACGACGGCAAGGGCGTCAAGACCCTGCGCACCACCTACGCCACCAAGAGCAACGCCATGCGCGCCGCGCGCAGTGAGTACAAGCGGCTACTGCGCGGGACCGTCACCTTCCATTACACGCTCGCCCGCGGCCGCGCGGATCTGTACCCCGAGATGCACGTCAGCGTGCGCGGCTTCAAGCCGCAGATCGATGCGGTGGACTGGATCATCGTCAAGGCCGAGCACCTGCTCGGCGACGCCGGCTTCATCACCCAGTTGGAGCTCGAACACCGCGACGCCAAGACCCCACCGGACAGTGGCGACGACGAAACGCGTTGAAGCGACTCAAGTGCTGGACAGCGCTTGCCGGTGTGCCAGTATTGCGGCGTCGGCCGTAGCCTCATCCAGTTCGCTCCAGACGTAGTACAGCGGCGAATCCTCAGCCACCTTGCCGCCGACCTCGATCCAGCGCACCAGCAGATACTCGGTGTACGCACCATCGTGGTGGATGATCATGCGCGGTGTCGCTGACTTGATCGGGTGAATCTCGCCAGCGCGAGGGCCACCGATAAAATATGCGTCCATGCTTTGACCGTCTGCTCTCTGCTCATCCATCCCGGTTCCCCCTGCCGTTTGATGGCCCGCGTTTGTCACCGCTGACTAACTTTTTCGGGTAGCCATCCACTCCGCGTACTCCGGTATCGACCGCGCCAGCTGACCTTCCAGCCAGGCCTGGTCGTCGGCGCTGCGGGTGGTGGCCCAGTGCGCAAGAAAGGCGGTCATGCGCTGCAAGCGCGGGTCGGCGGCGTCGCCGTCGTGCACACGGTAATCGGCGTCGGCGCCGGTCATGGTGCCCAGTCCGAGCAGAAGCCAGTCCAGGCTGACACCCTTGCGTTGTGCGAGCTTCACGCATTCCTCGAACGGCACGGTGTTGCGATTACGCCAGCCGCCGGCCGTGCTCTTGCCGAGCCCACAGTAGGCGCTGAGCGCGATGTCCGTGCTAACGCCGGCCGCTATATGCATGCGATCGATGATCGCCCCTGCGCTCAGTTCGGCCATGGTCTCTCCTGCGTTTTGCAAAATTCCCGCATTTTGCTTCTTGTAATCTCGCGTTTTGCGAGTATTCTGCGAATTGTGTGACACATTCAGGCCATCGTAACCCATGCCAGCCATGCGCAAATCCCCTGTTAGCTACGCCCCGAGAGGCGTAACGAAAAAAGCCATCGCACTTCGGCTGCTCGCCCCCGAGCTGACCAAACACGAATCCTTGGCGGAACAGAACAACTGCTCCAGCGCCTCATTCGCTCGCCAGATGTACCTGCGCGGCGTGAAGAGCTACCAGCGAGCCGCAGCTATTCCTCTCGCGGCTTGCGGCATGAATACGACCACGGGAGTGAATCGAGCATGACTCATGCAGCGCAACATCCTTCATCCATGCATCGCGAGAGCCGCTTCCGCGTGCGTTGCCCGCACTGCGACAGCTTCGCCCGCGCCCGCAGCAGCAAGCAGCTCACCACCATCTACCGCGAGGTGCGCTTCGAGTGCACCAACGATGCCTGCGGTCACGTCTGGCTGGCCGGGCTGGAGACGCTGCGCACCTTGTGCCCCAGCGAGCAGCCGAATCCCGAGATCCACATCCCGCACGCCGTCGCCGTCCCGGTGGCGAGCGCCGAACCCGCAGCACCTGTCGCTGCCGCCGGCTAAGCCGGCACCACCTGTCCACGGAGAGAGAACCATGGCTCCACCCAACCTTCACGAGGTAGCGATCGGCTACCTGCTCGCGCACCAGGCCGAGCACCTGTCCCCTGAGCGCCACCTGCTGGTGGCCCGCTGTGCCGATCACCTGCAGAACCACGGCGTCAGCGTCGACACCGCCACCGTCATCACCCTTCAGGCGTTCGGCGAGATCCACGCACGCGGCAACAGCGCCCACGTCGACCTCACCAAGACCACCAGCTACGCCGTGTTCGTGGTCGATCCGGTCAGCAAGCAGGGCGCGTTCTTCTCTGCCGCTGACCTGGTGCGCATCGCCCGTGAGCAGGCCGTCCAGCTCGCCGCTCACGTCGCCACCAAGCACTGAAGGGCAACCGTATGTTCCTGACCGTACCCGGCGACGTCGTCGCCATGCCCCGTCGTTGCCGCTGCGGGTACTGCCGTGGCGCTACCGACGTCATGGCCACCACTCAACACGGCGAGCTGACCAACGTCGCGCAGCCGCTGCCGGCACCGTGTTTCAAGGACTCGTGCGCGGATGTGTGGCTGTTCCGCACCATCACCGTCACCAGCGTCGCCGTGGCGGCGGGGCAGTTTGGGTGGCTGGCATGAATACCGTCGTCAACCTCGACAGCCGTCGCCACGCCGCCGCGCCGGCACCCGCGATGCTGCCGGTGATCGACCTCGATCGCATCGTGCGCATGCCCGAGGCGATACGTCGCAGCGGCCTGTCCCGCGCCACCATCTACAGGCGCATTCCAGCCGGCGGGTTCCCACCGGCGGTGTCGCTGGGCGGCAAGTGCATCGGCTTCCGCGAGAGCGAGATCTGCGCATGGATCGCATCGCGCGGGCAGGGCGGTGCGGCATGACGCTGCCCGAGCCGAAAGCCTGCACCGCCTGCGCGAGCTGCACCTTCGTTGGAGGCATGTTCCTGTGCATCTTGCCGCCGGATTGTTTCGACCTGCGCGACGACAACGGTGATCCTTACGAGCCGGTCGGCGAATGGGTCGGCATGGACTGCGACCGTGCACGGAAGCAGGGCGAACTGTGCGGCCCCGCCGGCACGCTGTGGGAGCCGGCCAGCGCATGAATCCCTCCCTCCACGCCGACGTCACCCGCCTGCTGCTGCAGGAGTTCGACCTCAAGGAAAAAGGCACCTGGCTGCGCGAAGGCCGCTGCCCGAACTGCCAGAAAAAAGAGCTGTACACCAACGCCGAGCACCCGTGGGTGATCAAGTGCGGACGCGAGAGCAAGTGCGCGTGGGAGCGTCACGTCAAGGATCTGTATTCCGATCTGTTCGAGAACTGGTCGGATCGCTACAAGGTCACCGAGACCAACCCGCACGCCTCGGCCGACGCGTACCTCACCCACATGCGTGGCTTCGACATTGCGAAGCTGCGCGGCTGCTACACACAGGAGAGCTACGTCGACCGCGAGCTGGACGCCAGCACGGCGACGGTACGTTTCCCGCTGCCCGGCGGCGGCTACTGGGAGCGCCTGATCGACAAGCCGCACCGGTTCGGCAAGAAGAAGGCCCGCTTCAACTACGGCAGCAAGCATGC
>DASZCB010000615.1:0-1960 GCA_035943575.1 Rhodanobacter sp.
GCCCGTGCTGACGTCGGAGATGGCGACGTAGCGCATGCCTTCGGCGGTCCAGCGAATGACGGTGTAACCGTGGCGCTGTATCACGTCTTGCACCATCGTCGAAGCGTCCGCTGGCCACTGGTACAGGTTGATCACATGCAGGTGCCGTTTGTAGATTAGAGCGGCGACGCTGCGCCCGTCGATCGCATCGAGACGGCCACCGATCAACGGGAATCCTTCACTGGCCAGATCCTTCACGCGCGGCGAGAAATCGAGCTTGCCCTCGAACCACGGCTTCACCGTGTGCTGATCGGTCGACACCACGTCCATCAGGTGTTGCGCCTGCAGCGAACGGATGTGGCTGGAGATGGCCTCGGCCACGACCGGATTGCTGTCCGCGCCGGGCTGCCGCAAGGCGGTGATCCAGGCTGGGCTGGTGAGCAGCAGAGCACCGGCAAAGCCTGCCGCCATCGCGTATGCGAGTGGCGCACGGCGCGCTCGCAGGGACGGCCGGGCGGACTCTATCGTGGATACGGATGGGCTCCAGCGTGCGCGCAACTCGTCCGGCGCGCGGCGGTACAGCTCGGGTTGCGCCAGCGCCTTGCGCAGCCGGCCGTATACGCCGTAGCTGGCCGTGCACGCGGTGCAATACTGCAGATGTCGGGCCATGGCCGCGCTCTGCGCAGCGTCCAGCTCATCGTCGAGATAGGCATGCATCAGCAGTTTGGTGTCATCGCACGTCATGGCGACGTACCTCCTTGGGACGGCAGGTCAGTTCGGTCTTCAAGCGTTCGCGTGCGCGAGCGAGCCGGGACATGACCGTTCCGATTTTCTGTTCGGTGATCGCAGCGATTTCCTTGTAGGAACACTCTTCAAGCTCGCGCAGCACGATCACTTCGCGCAGCGGGGGCGGCAGGCGTTCCAGCGCGAGCTGCAGTGTGCCGACGTCCACCGCCAGCAAGGTCAGGGCTTCCGGTGAGGGGCCATCATCGACCAGCGGGTGGGCGTCTTCGTCCAGCGATTCGCAGAGGTGGTCGGCTGGATTCTTCGTGCGCAGCGTGTAGTAGGTGTTACGCACGATGGCGAGTAGCCAGACGCGCGCGTTGCTGCCGTGGAAGCTGTCGAAATAGCGCAGGGCGCGAAGCATGGCTTCCTGCACCACGTCCTGCGCATCCGCATCGTTGCGGGCGAGCCAGCGCGCAAGGTTGTACGCCGCGTCGAGACACGGCAACACGAGCGCCTCGAAGCGTGCACTGCGGACGTGGTCCGAGCCTGGCGAGATGGCGGGCGAATCGATTGGCATAAGAGAGGTTACCGCGGCTGACTCGACTTTATTCCCAACACGCAAAAGCGGGAATAGGCGATCCAGACGATCGGTAATGCATGGTGAAGGGCGGCCTGGCATAGACGGCCACCCGATTCCCGGAGTGGTCGTTCGACCGCTCGCCTCTGCGGAGTGACTCATCATGCAAGACAACCACGACAACGAAGCCGGCGGCCGACGCCAGTTCCTCAAATGCATGGCCTGGGCAGGCGCCGGTACGCTCTGGCTGATGAAGGGCGGCGTGTTGCACGCCCAGCCGCTGGGTGATGGCGCGACGGCATCCATGGCGGACGCCAGCTTCAGCTTTGCGCAGATCAGCGATTCCCACATTGGCTTCCACAAGGAGCCGAACATGGACGTGGTGGGCACGTTGCGTGCTTCGGTGGCATTGGTCAATGCGCAGGCCGCGCGTCCGGATTTTTTGCTGCACACTGGCGATCTCACGCATTTGTCGAAGCCCGAGGAGTTCGACACGCTGGCCGGCGTGATGCAGGAATCGCACGCCCGCAAGGTGTTCTACGTGCCGGGCGAGCACGACGTGATCGGCGATAACGGCGCCGAGTTCTTCCATCGCTTCGGTGAACGTCAGCACGCCGGTGGCTGGTACAGTTTCGACCATCGCGGCGTGCACTTCGTCGGCCTGATCAACGTGCTCAA
>DASZCB010000616.1:0-9597 GCA_035943575.1 Rhodanobacter sp.
CTACAAGCACCGTCCCTGCGGGCGTGCGCCGCTCTACCGCCACATACTGCGATGCAGTCGACACCACGCAGTGTCCAATCGTGGGCCTGCTATTGAGCATCACGGGCCCGCGTACAGATATCACTGCCGTTGCACACTACAGCTACTACCTAAGCACCGATGAATCCGGCTGCGGTACGGTAGGGGGCGCCTGCCATCGTGCAGGCGACCTGTATCAAGTCACCGATGCACTAGGGCATATATCAACTATCATGGCGTATGACAAGGCCGGGCGCGTCGTGCGCGAACGCAACGCCAACGGCGTTCTTGTCGATCTCACCTATCACGCGCGTGGCTGGCTACTCAGTCGCACGGTGCACGGCTATGCCGATGGCTCCAATGCGTGGGCAGACAGCACCAAACGAATCACCTATAACGCCGATGGCACGGTCAACAAAGTCACCGATGCGGATGGCGTTTTCGTTGTCTATACCTACGACCCCGCTCATCGACTCACTGATATCACGGATGCTACGGGTAACTACATTCACTACACGCTCGATGCTTCGGGTAACCGAGTAGCAGAACAGATCTTTGATGCGGGCAAAACGCTGCATCGCAGCCTCACACGCAAATACAACGCGCTAGGGCAACTCACAAGCATCATCGATGGTCTCAACAACACGGTTTACAGCGCGAGCTACAGCGACAGCTACGATGGCAATGGCAATCTTGCGCACACCGCTGACGGCCTGGGTGTGCAGCAAAAAAGTAGCTACGATGCATTGAATCGTTTGTTCACTACGATCAATAACTACAACGGCACAGATACCGCCACCCAAAACACATCAAGCGTGTTCGCTTACGATGCATTGGACCGTCTTGAAGGTGTCAGCGATCCCGATGGACTGAATACGTCCTACGACTACGACGGCCTGAGCAATCCTAACGTCGTACACAGTCCCGACACCGGCACGGCACCTGCTGTCTACGACATGGCAGGCAACCGTACGCAGCTGACGGATGCGAAGGGCGTAGTAAGTACCTACACCTATGACGCCCTCAATCGAGTCACCAGTATCAGTTATGCCGATCCAACGCTCAACGTCAGCTACCACTACGATGAGCTTGGTTCGTGCGCGTCTGCCTACACGTTTCCGATCGGCCACATGACCAGCATCGTAGAGTATGGCGTCTCAACAGCATTCTGTTATGACTCCCTTGGTCACGTATTAATCAAAGGCGTTACCGATTCGACCAGTAATACTAATCTTGCTACGGCATTTAGCTATACGCCCGCAGGGCGGCTATCCGGCGTCAGGAGCCCCCAGAGAGTTCTGATCACCTATGGGCGAGACGCCAACGGTAACATCTTAAATGTGACCAACCGACCTCCCCTTGGTCCAGTCACGGTCGGCAACGTCGTCAGCAATGTTTTGTACCTGCCCTTTGGGCCGATCCTGCACTACACCCTTGGCAACGGCCAAACCACCACACGCAGCTACGATGCCAATTATCGACTGACGGATCTCACCAGCCCGGCGCTCAATTTGCATTTCGCTCTTGATGTAATGGGCAACATCAAGGCTCTGGGTGACGCACCCGGCGCGAGTCCGTCGACAGAAACCTACGGATACGATCCGCTGTATAGGCTCGCTAGTGTCAACAACTCGGCAGGTACAGCTATCGAAAGCTATACCTACAGCAAAACGGGTGACCGCCTCAGCAAAACAGGTAACGGACTCGCTACCGGCGTCTATAGTTACCAAAGCGGAACCCACTGGCTAAACGCCATTGGCAACGCGGCACGTGCCTATGATGCCAACGGAAATACCACGGCAAATGCCATCGCAGGCCAAACTTACGGTTTTGGCTACGACGGTCGCAATCGAATGACCGTGGTTCAGATCAACGGTCAAACGGTAGCAACCTATCGTTATAGCGCCCTCGGTGAACGCATTAGCAAGACGGCCACCCTACCTCAAACCGTAACTGAGGAATTCGTTTACGACGCGAGTGGCCACCTCATCGAGGAAATCGGCACAACCAACCGTGACTACATCTGGCTCGGCAACTTACCCGTAGCCGCAGTGGACACTACTGCTAACGGTACATCCATCGCTACGTACTACGTGCACGCCGATGCGTTAGGTACGCCTCGCGTGGTTAGCGATGCAAGCGGCGCCACGTTATGGCAGTGGGCCTATCAGGGCAACCCGTTCGGGGAGCAACAGCCTACCTCAGCTAACGGCTTTAGCTTCAATCTGCGTCGTCTCGGACAGTACTTTGATGCGGAATCAGGTCTGTTACACAACGGCAGCCGCGACTATTGCGCGGAGTGTGGACGATATGTCCAAAGTGATCCGATTGGCCTGAGTGGAGGCATCAGTACCTACGCCTACGTCGGCTCGAATCCACTCGTTTACACCGATCCCAACGGGCAAGACAGCGTTGGTGAAATGATAGATGCAAATGGACTTCAGGCCGCCAGCAACGAAAATTACTTGGCAACCTACGGATGGGCATTCGCGTCAGCGGCATGGGGCGTCTTCGGCGCAGAATCGCTTAGCAAGGTGTCAGATAGAGGGCCTGCCGCATCATGCCCTGGCGACAAATTCCGCGCTGGCCTGGAAGTACTGTCTGCGTTTCCACCGATAAAGATTGTTAGGGGTGCGAGCGAAGCGGCCTCTGCAATGGAACGCGCTGTTGAAATCGCTAGTACGATGAGCGCGAGAACCCGCGGCGGTGTCACGATTGCTGTCACAGAGACTGAGGAAGGTACCCGGATTATTTCTTCAAATGAAGCTAGTCTAAGGTCCGTAGCACAAGAAGCATTGCAGGAGGGTGAAATTGCGGTGAAAGGTGTCAATGGCGTGCATGCCGAGGTCAATGGCATCAATGGTGCGATAGATATGGGACTCACTCCAATTGGCACTGCGGCGAGTCGTGCGATTTGTCCATTTTGTGCAACCTCTCTTGACAAGTACTTCGTCACTCCGTTATCTCCGTTGAAGAAAATAAAGTGAAAGCGCGATGACCATATATTCTTACGACCGGGACGTGATTAAAAAGCGTCTTCAGATGCTCGATAAAACCAAATCCATTGCGTTCGGCATTCTTGCGCTGGAGCGCGCACTGCCAAACTACTTTGAATTTCAAATTGAATCGGGAAGTCTGGGTGGCGCAGAACTTCGAGCTGCCTCGGCGCAATGCTGGGCGGCGCTCGAATTGGCGCCCCATAGCGGTTCGACTTTTGTCACTGTAGAGGCATGTGAGGAATTCTTGCCCGACCCAGATGATCACAATACGTCGGCCTACACTTCGGCGGCCCTTGATGCTGTGAATATTGCCTGCTGCCTACTCACTTATCTCGATAGCGGAGATGTGCCTACTCTAATGGAGATTGTCGAGGCTAGATGGGATACCCTCTATCTGTTTATCGGCAACGGAATGGAAATTCAACCATCCGCTCCTGGATTTCAGGAAGAGATTCTTCACCACCCCCTCATGCAAGAAGAATTGAGCTTTGTCTATGAGGATATTGACTTCTTGCATGCCCTGCCTGGAGACAGTAAGTCCGTGCTGGCAGCGACGATAAGGCGCACGAATCTACAGGACTATCGGCGTCTGCGGTTAAAAAATTTTGATAGCTATTGATGTCCCCCATCGCTAATCCCAGCCATACAGCGACTCACCAACAAGGAGCGATATCTATCGCTCCTTGTTTCGTTTCACGGCATGGATGAGAGTTTAAATCGAATCGCTTCGACACCCAGTATGTCATTGATCCCCAGAATGCGCGCCTTGAACGGCCCAATTTCGTTGCGCCTTACTGACAAACGGCAGCCGAACGGCAATCGACGCCGATCATCTATGAATCAAAATGGCTCGCATCGCTTCAAGTTATTGAAATATTTGGTGCCCGGACCCGGAATCGAACCGGGATACCCGTGAGGGTGAGGGATTTTAAGTCCCTTGCGTCTACCAGTTTCGCCATCCGGGCAGGAATGATGTGAGCGCGCTTTGCGGACATGCCGCAGGCGGCGCGAATCGTAGCATGCGGGGTATCGGCTGGCCCGGCATCATGGCCACAGCTCTGCTCAGATCAGGCTCTTGAAGATGTGGATGCCGGCGCTGTACTCGCCGATGATCGTGCCCACGCTGACCAGCAGGAAGTTGAGCAGGGTGCGCGCGACGCGGTTCTTCCACCAGCCACTCCAGTGCACGATGTCGTCGCGCAGGGTGTCGAAGTCGACCACGCGCGGACGGCGTACCCAGGCTTCGGCCATCGCGCTGATGCCGCCGGCAGGAATGCCGGGGCGGAACGGTTTGATCGGTGCAGCGATGAAGGCTGCGAGGATGCTGAGAGGGTGTCCGCCTGCCGCCAATGCGCCGAGTGCGGCGAAACCGCCGGTGAACAGTACCCACGCCATCAACGCATGCGTACCCAATTCGGTATTACGGTGGAAGGCCCAGGCAATCGCCGCAAACACCAGCAGCATCAGTGCCGCTGCCAGCCACTTCGGCCAGCGTGCTTTGGGCGGCGTGGCGGCCAGTTCGGCGACGATGGTGGCAGGATCATTCTTCTGCTCTTGCAACAGTCCGCTCAGGCCCTTGAGGTGGCCGGCGCCGATCACCACCAGTACGCGGCGTGGTTCTGTCGTGGTTGAACGCGCAGCTTCTTGGCGCAGGCGCGCAGCCATGAACGCGTCGCGCTCGCCGATCAGGCTTTCATACAGTGGCTTGGATTCACTGGCGAACTCGCTGAAGGCACTCTCCAGCAGATCGCCCTGTTTCAGCTTCTCGATTTCGCTCTGTTCGATTTCCTCACGCTCGAACACGCTGGCCAGCAGGCCGCCGAGCAGGCCGAAGCGCTGCCAGAAACCGACGCTGTGCCAGGCGCGCTTGAGCGTGGTGCCGACTTCGCGATCGATCAGCCACAGCGGCAGTGCGCGTTGATCGGCACCCTCCATTGCAGCCTTCATCTCGGCGCCGGGCTGGATGCCGGACTGATCGGCCAGACGCTTCTGGAACGTCGATAGCACCAGGCTGGCGGCGACCATGCCAGCTTTGCCCTGGCGGATCACCTTGAACAGATCCATCTGCTTGAACGCTTCCGGATCGCGCATGCTCTGCGCGCGGCTGTCGCACAGCTCTATCGCTACTGCGTCGAAGTGTTCGTGCTCCAGTAGCGCATCGACCGCATCCACGCTGCTGCGCGAGACGTGCGCCGTGCCCAGCACGACATACTCCACGCCATCACGTTGCACGCGTTCGATCGGCTGGCCCTGCAGGGCAGGCAACAGGGCAAGGTCGGTTTCGGGAACACTCATGCGATCAGCAGGCCGGTCTCAAGGGGAAATCCAAGCATGGGGACGACGGCCATGCGGAACAAGTTGCAAGCGCAGGCATCAGCGCGGTATCAGTCACGAAAGCGCTTGAGCAGGTCGGCGTACGCGTCGATGCGCCGGTCGCGCAGGAACGGCCAGATTCGCCGTACGTGCTCGCTGCGAGCGAGATCGACCTCGGCCAGCAACAGCTCGCGCCCGTCATTGCCGGCCTGTGCCAGGAACTCGCCCTGCGGGCCGGCGACAAAGCTCGACCCCCAGAACTGGATGCCGGCGCCGACCTTGCTCGGATCGGCTTCGTAACCAGTGCGGTTGCACGACAGCAGCGGCAGGCCATTGGCCACCGCGTGGCCGCGCTGCACGGTGATCCATGCGTCGCGCTGGCGATCCTTCTCGGCCTGCGCGTCGTTCGGATCCCAGCCGATCGCGGTGGGGTAGAGCAGCAGTTCGGCGCCGGCCAAGGCCATCAAGCGCGCCGCTTCCGGGTACCACTGATCCCAGCACACCAGCACACCGAGCCGGCCGACCGAGGTGTCGATCGGCTCGAACCCGAGATCGCCTGGCGTGAAGTAGAACTTTTCGTAGAACGCCGGATCGTCCGGGATGTGCATCTTGCGATATGTGCCGGCGATCTTGGCGGAGCGATCGAACACCACGGCGGTGTTGTGATACAGCCCAGCGGCGCGGCGCTCGAACAGCGAGGCGACCACCACGAGTTTCAAGGCCTCGGCCAGCTTGCCGAGGCGCTCAGTGCCGGGACCGGGAATGCTTTCGGCCTGATCGAATACCTCGACCGACTCGTGCTGGCAAAAATACGGGCCGTTGTGCAGCTCCTGTAGCAACACCAGCTCGACGCCAGCTGCCGCCACTTCACGCAGGCCGGCCTCGATCGCGTCGAGATTGGCGTCGCGGCTGCCGCGGTCGGTTTCCTGCAGCAGCGCGACCTTCAGGGTCTTGCGGGTCATCGGCTTGAATCCTCGGCTGGAGCTTGACGTGACAGACGGCAAGTTTAGCCGATGCCGGCGAGGCTCAGGCCAGGCCGGCGGGCAGCTGCATGGTGATGCAGTGCAGGCTGCCGTTCTGCCAGATCAGCGCGCGGCAGGGCACCTGCACTACTTCGCGGCCCGGATGCGCGCTGCCGATGATGCGCGCGGCCTCGTCATCGGCCTTGTCGCCATAGGCCGGCACCAGCACGGCGCCGTTGACGATCAGGTAGTTCGCGTAAGAGGCGGCGAGCCGGCGGCCTTCGTCGAGAATCGGTTGGGGCCACGGCAAGGGATGGAGCTGATACGGGCGACCATCGACGGTACGCAGTGCGGCCAGTTCGGCGGCCATGCGCCGCAGTTCGTCGTGATGTGGATCGCTGGTGTCGTCGCAGGCCTGGAACACGATGCGCTCGCCCGGCGCGAAGCGCGCGAGGGTGTCGATATGCGCATCGGTGTCGTCGCCTTCGAGGTAGCCGTAGTCCAGCCACAACACGCGCGAGGCGTGCAGGCTGTCGCGCAGGATCGAGCTCATTTCCTCGCGCGACTGCTCGGGGTGCCGCTGCACCAGGCAGCGCCAGGTGGTGAGCACGCTGCCAGCGCCATCGCTTTCGATGCCGCCGCCTTCCAGCGCCCAGTCGACGCGCTTGTGCGCGGCATGGCCGAATACGCCGGCGTCGACCAGCCCGGCGATCAGCGCGTCGTCCTGCTCGGCACCGAACTTGCCGCCCCAGCCGGTGAAGCGGAAATCGGTGAGCTGGAAATATCGTTGAGAGCCGGCGGCATCAGCACCTTGCAAGGTGATCGGGCCGGAGTCGCGTAGCCAGGTGTCGTCGTACGGCAGTTCGACGAAGCGGATGTGGGCCAGATCGACCGAGGCATCGCGCAACAGAGATTCGACGTGTGCCTGCAACGCAGCGTCGGCCACCACGATGATCAGCGGCTGGAAGCGGGTTACCGCCTCAGCCAGTGCCACGTAGGTGGTTTCCACTGCAGCCAGGCGCTCTGCCCAGTCGGTGTCGGCATGCGGCCAGGCGATCAGCACCGCGGCCTGCGGTTCCCATTCCGCCGGCAGGCGCAAGGAGTGGTCGTTCATGCTGACTTGTCTCATGCAAGGGAGGAGGCGCCCATCGAGGCGTCAGGCTGCGAAGTGTACGACGAGGCGATTGCCGCACACACACAAACGCGGCCCGTGTCGCCACAGGCCGCGTCGTCGAAAAGCGGATATCAGTTGACGGCAGCGGGGTTGGTGTTGTTGCCCGCCGGCGTGTTGAGCACAGCATGGATCACGTGCTCATGCTCAAAATACACGATGAAGTTCGCGTACTCCCAGCGGTTGATCTGCGGATGCTTCTTCGTATCGCCGCCGCGCGGCGACAGCTTGCGCTGCGGCGCGCCATAGGCCTGTTCGACCTGGCTCATGCTCATGCCGCGGTGGGGCAGGTTCATGCCGTTTTCCTGCTGCACGCGATGGACCAGCAGGCTGTCCCCGTGCTGCGCTGCCTGGGCCACCTGTGGCGCAGCGAACCCGGCCGTGGCGGCCAGCATGACGATGATCGGCAAACTGCGTGTGAACTTGACCATGGCTCCCCCTCTCCATACAAGGCTGTATGCGGCGTCGTTGTAGCAGAACTACCCATGCTACGCCATGCCGGTTCGCGCCGATTGCGATGGGTTCGGCATTCGGTCCTTGCGCAGGCATGACCGGCCGTTTCGTCGAGAATAGCGCCATCACCGCTATCATGGGCGGCTGCGGATGATTATCCGCCCGGTTTGGATACTGTTTTTCATGATTTCCTTTCGACACTTTGCCTTGCGCCGCGGCACTCGTTTGCTGCTTTCCGACATCGATCTGGTGATTCAGAGCGGCTGGCGCCTCGGCGTGATCGGTCGCAACGGTTGCGGCAAATCCAGCCTGTTCGCTGCCTTGCAGGGCAAGCTGGAGAGCGATGCCGGCGAGCTGGACATGCCGGCCAAGCTGCGGCTGGCCTCGGTGGCGCAGGAAACCCCGGCACTGCCTGACGCGGCGATCGATTACGTGCTGGGTGGCGACGAGGAGCTGGCCGCCGCGATGCGCGACGAGGCCGATGCTGGCGATCGCGGCGACATGGAGGCGATGGCGAAGGCGCATCACCGCATCGAGGAGTTGAACGGTTACGACGGTCGTGCACGCGCCGGTCGCCTGTTGCACGGCCTGGGCTTCCCGCCGGAGACGCACGAGCGTGCGGTCAAGGAGTTTTCCGGCGGTTGGCGTGGGCGTTTGAATCTGGCCCGCGCTCTGATGTGTCCGTCTGACCTGTTGCTGCTCGACGAGCCGACCAACCATCTCGATCTCGATGCGGTGTTGTGGCTGGAGGAATGGTTGCGCCGCTATCAGGGCACCTTGTTGATCATCTCGCACGATCGCGAATTCCTCGATGGTGTGATCACCCACACGCTGCACCTTAACGACGGCAAGGCGAAGCTGTATACCGGTAACTACAGCGCGTTCGAACGCCTGCGCGCCGAGCAGTTGCGCCAGCAACAGATTTCGCACGAGCGCGAGCAGGCTGAGCGGGCGCATCTGCAGTCGTTTGTCGACCGCTTCAAGGCGAAAGCCAGCAAGGCCAAGCAGGCGCAGTCGCGCATGAAACGACTGGAAAAGCTTGCCGGCACCGAGGCCGTGCGTGCCGAGCGGCCTTTCAGTTTCCAGTTCCCGGTGCCGGGGCGGTTGCCCGATTCGATGCTGCAGCTGGAAGACATCACGGCGGGCTATCCGACCGCGGACGGCGACGATCTCAACATCATCCTGCGCGATGTCCGTTTTAGCCTTGAAGCGGGCGAGCGGATCGGTCTGCTCGGTCCCAATGGCGCCGGCAAATCGACTCTGGTGAAGAGCCTGGTCGGCGATCTCGACCCGTTCAGCGGCGAGCGCAAGGCACACAAGGATCTGAAGATCGGCTACTTCGCCCAGCACACGGTGGAAAGCCTGCGCGAAGGCGCCAGCGCGCTCGACCACCTGCAGGACAAGGCGCCGGGCGCGACCACCCAGGTCATGCGCGACTTCCTCGGCACCTGGAATTTCGCCGGCGAGCGCGCGTTCGAATCGGTCGACGGCTTCTCCGGTGGTGAGCGGGCGCGTCTGGCGTTGGCACTGATCGCGTGGGACAAGCCGAACCTGCTGCTGCTCGATGAGCCGACCAACCATCTCGACCTGGACATGCGCGAGGCGTTGGCCGACGCACTGGCCGACTTCGACGGTGCCTTGGTGCTGGTTTCGCATGACCGCCATCTGCTCGGCATGGTCT
>DASZCB010000617.1:0-4798 GCA_035943575.1 Rhodanobacter sp.
GCTTCCAGACCACCGAGCTGGCCGGGCCGCTGCTCGCGCCGCTGATCTATCGCGACGAACGCGCACGGCTGGCGTGGCGTACGCTGGCGCTAGGCGCGCTGATCGTGGCCGGCGTATTCGCGCTGCAATGGGGTCATGCACAAGGCCAGTTGCACGTGAGTGACTGGCTGGCGATCGGTGCGGTGATGCTGTCCGCATTCGCCTATCCGCTGGGCAATCGCAAACTGCTGCTGCATCTGGAGCACGGCGAAACACAGCTGAATGCCGTGCAGCGTGTGTTCGGCATGACTTTATGCAGCTGGCCGCTGTGGCTGCTGTTCGGCGTCGTCGCGTGGTGCACGATCGGGCCACCGACGTTGAGCGAGGCGCTGTTGGCCGGCGGCGTCGCGCTGTCGTCCGGCACGATCGCCACGGTGATGTTCTTCCGAGCTACCGACATGGTGCGGCGCGAGCCGACCGCGCTGGCCGCGGTCGAGGCGATGCAGGCGGCCGAGCTGCTGTTCGCTACCCTGCTCGGCGTGCTGTTCCTCGGTGAGGCATGGCCACACGGCTACGCATTGTTCGGCGCGCTGGCGATCATCGTCGGCATCGCGCTGTTCGGTTGGGTCAGCGGGCGCGGCGCAGCTGGTAACGATGAAGCGATACGTGCATTGCGCAGCGACCGCAGTGCCTGAGTAATCTTCAATTGGTTGCAATTTCATTCAATTTCTTGCGAATTGCAGTTGATCAGGTTACATATTGGTTTCGATCACGACAGCAAGAGTTTCCGCAAGCCATGAGCAAACGACGATTTCCATGCCTGCTGGCATGTGCGCTGCTGGGTGCAGGCACCGCGCTGTGGGCGCAGCCGCAGACCTCCGGCTCCGGCACGAATCTGCGCTGGGATGCGGATCACTATGGTAATCATCGCTACCTCGTGCAGGTGAGCAAACCGGCCGACGCGGTGCGCGTGAGCATTCCGTGGCGCCGCCGCGATGCGCATCCGGAGCAGGTCGCGGTGATCGTCACCGCACCCGACGGCAGCGTGGTGACGGATGTGCTGCGTGGAGTGATCGATCGGGCTGCCGGCGAATTGGTGTTCGCGGCGAAGCAGGCCGGCGTCTACGCGGTCTATTACCAGCCGTATCTCAGTAACGGCCGCAGCAACTACCCAACCGTGACGTACCTGCCGCCGAAGGACAGCGCCGACCCTGCGTGGGCGCGCAAGTTCGTTGCAGCCACATGGCCTCATCTGCCGCAGGCACAGGTGCTGCGTTATGAAGCGGTCGATGCGTTCGACGCCTATACCGACATGGAGCGCACCACCACGCCACAGGAACTGCAGTCGCTGCTGGCGGCCAATCCACAGGCCACCATGTTGCTCTTTCCGGAGACGCGGGTGCACCCGGTGCGCATGTTCGACCAGGTTCCCGAGCGCTGGGCCACACGCGGTGCAGGCGGTGAATTCATCGACAGCGCATTGCGCGGCGAGTACCTGAGCTTTCAGGTCGGCCTGTGGGCACCGCGTGCCGCCGTCAACGACGTGCAGGTGATGGCCGCCGATATGCGCGGCCCGGACGGCACGGTGATTCCGGCCAGCGCGCTGACCAGTTTCAACCGCGGCGGCATCGACTACACCGGCCAGCCATTCAGCACTCGCGTCGATGTGCCGAAGGGTCGGGTGCAACCGCTGTGGATGGGGCTGGATATTCCAGTCGATGCGAAGCCCGGCGTGTATCGCGGCGAGCTGACGATCAGTGCCGATGGCGTGCCGCCGCAGAAAGTGCCGCTGGCGATCACCGTGGGCGCAGGCAATGCGGTGGCGCACGGCGACGACGATCCGGCGAAACTCACGCGGCTGCGCTGGCTGGATTCACGGCTGGCGCAGGACAACACGCTGGTGAAGCCGTTCACTGCCATTACGGTGAACGGGGCAAGGCTCGGCATTCTCGGTCGCGAAATCAAGCTGGATGCTAGTGGTTTGCCGCGGCAGATCAGCAGTCGGTTTGACGAGCGCATGACCGGCTTTTCACGAAAGTGGATGCCGATGTTGGCGCAGCCCATCACGTTAGAAGTAGACGGCCCATCCACCAATGCAGGCACACCAACGAAACTGACGGAGGTAACGGCGGCGACATTGCCCGCGATTGACGGGAGCAAGGCGTCATCAATCAGCTTGGAGGTCATGCAAGAAGCGCTGGACACCCTCGACCCTGATAAGGACGCCAAGCATCCGCCGGTCATCATCAAGGATGGCCCAGGCAAGGTGCACTGGACGGTTTCCGACATGGTTGGTCCGTTACAGCGTCGCGTGGAGGGCGCGCTGGAGGCTGATGGCACGCTGACCTATTCCATCGCATTGACGGCAGTCGGCGCCGTTTCGCTCGAGGATATTCATCTTGATCTCCCCCTTCGTCACGAGATGGTCAGCTATCTCGTGGGCCTGGGCCGGCAGGGTGATGTTCGGCCTAACAATCTCGACTGGAAATGGAATGTCGAGAACAACCAGGACGGTGCTTGGATTGGCACCGTGAATGCAGGTCTGGAGTTCCATCTGCGTGACGAGAATTACCAGCGTCCGCTCAATACCAATTTCTACCACCAGCAACCGTTGCGCATGCCTGCCTCGTGGAGCAACGGCGGCAAAGGAGGCATCCGCCTCGCTACAGGACGAGAGAGTTACTCCGTTGGGGCGTACAGCGGTCCGCGCACGATGCATGCAGGTGAGACTCTGCACTACGACTTCGTCATGCGCGTCACCCCGTTCAAGTCGATCAAGCCGGCCGAGCATTTCGCCGAACGCTACTTCCATAAGTACGCCGAGCTGGGCACGATCAAGGCCGATGGCGCGAACGTGGTGAACATCCATCACGCCACGCCGATCAATCCGTGGATCAACTACCCGTTCCTCGAAGCGGATGCGATGCGCGGCTACATCGACGCGGCCCACCAGCGCGGCATGAAGGTGAAGATCTACGACACCATTCGCGAGCTGTCCGATCGTGCGCCGGAACTGCCGATGCTTGAATCGCTGGGTCACGAGGTGATCAGTGGTGGCAAGGGCGGCGGCTTCTCATGGCTGCAGGAGCATCTGGACGGTGACTACATCGCCGCCTGGCACGTGCCGGAAAATCGCGACGCGGCGGTGATCGACGCCGGCCAGAGTCGCTGGCACAACTACTACATCGAAGGGTTGGACTGGCTCGCGCGCAACATCGGCATCGACGGCTTGTACCTCGATGACGTCGCCTACGATCGCGTGACCATGAAGCGCGTGCGCAAAGTACTCGAAGCGCATCGGCCGCATCCTCTGATCGACTTGCATTCGGCCAACCAGTTCAACCCGCGCGACGGCCACATCAACAGCTCGCTGCTGTACATGGAGCTGTTCCCGTACATCGACCGGCTGTGGTTCGGCGAGGAGTTCGACTACGAGAAGACTTCGCCCAGTTACTGGCTCACCGAACTCTCCGGCATCCCGTACGGCCTGATGGGCGAGATGCTGCAGCACGACGGCAACCCGTGGCGCGGCATGCTGTTCGGCATGACCAGCCGGCTCGGCTGGTCCAAGGGCAGCGACCCGCGCCCGCTGTGGCAGCTGTGGGACAGCTTCGGCATCGAACAGGCCGACATGGTCGGCTGGTGGGTGCACGATGCACCGGTGAAAACCGGCCGTGACGACGTACTCGCCACCAGCTACGTGCGCCACGGCAAGACGCTGATCGCACTGGCCTCATGGGCGCCGCAGAACACCACGGTGAAACTACAGATCGACTGGAAGGCGCTCGGGCTGAAGCCCAGTAACGTCACGTTGAAAGCGCCGGCGGTCGAAGGTTTTCAGCCAGCGGCCGAGTTCAAGCCGGGCGAAGTGATTACGGTCGAGCCGGGCAAGGGATGGTTGCTGATACTGGAGTAGTGCCGTGATGCTGCATGCCGATTCGGTGTGGATCTGAGCAGATTGGTTATGCGGTGTAGTGAATGGTCGCCGATGCACTAGGTCGCCTGCTTGCCATAGCGATATTCCACCAGCAGCCACAGCTTGCGCTGGCTCACGCTGAAGCTGCCGGCGCGGTAGTTGCCGTATTGCAGTTCCAGGCTCAGGCCAGGGTCGATGTTGGCACGCAGGCCAGCATCGATTTCATCGCCGTAACGCGAACCGCTGCCGGTCGCCGGATGGAAGTCGTGGTAGGTGATCTGCCAGGTCAGGTTGTGCCAGGGCAGATTGCCGTAGACGCCGCCATAACGATCAAGCAGGCCATGCGGGGGAATGCTGAAGACGCCGACCCACCCATCGAAGCTGTGGCCCGAACCATAGGCGATGTTGAATGCGGTGTGGCCGTTCCCGCCGAGCGACTCCTCGCCCAATCGTGCCGAGAATGTCGGCAGGCCATAGCCGAGCTCGAAGAAGTGATAGGGCAGGCTGAAGCGGTTCGGGTTGTTGTCGTAGTTGTTCTGGTGAGCGCCTTCCAGCGTCCAGCTCAACCCGGTGGAACCACCTTGCAATGGCACGTTGCCAGTCCAGCGTACGCCTTCGGTGCGCACGGAATGGGTGGTCAGGGTGAAGTTCTTGATGAAGTAACCGTAGGCGGTCAGGGTGCCCAGCGGCAACATCTGGTCCAGATGCAATAGTTGCCCGTCGAGTTTCCAGCGACGCTGGTGGATGTCGGGGAAATCCGCGCCTACGGTGCGGTTGACCTGGCCGATCCAGTCGAGACCCAGTGTGGTCGTGCTGCCCAGTTTCAGAATACTGGTGACGCCATCGAAGGATTGCGGGTTCTGCCGCCATGCATTGGAGCTGAAGAAACGTTTGTCGTCGATG
>DASZCB010000618.1:0-4389 GCA_035943575.1 Rhodanobacter sp.
GATAATCTCCTTGGTTACGCGGACGAGTTGATCCGTCAGGCTGTCCGCTGGGCCTGATCGGTGAAGCTGAGAAGGAAGTCCGAGGCCTTCGACGCGGCGGATGCCGCCGTCACGATGGCGCGCGCGTCGTTCTTCAAAAGCGGCAACCAGCTTGCGATGTAGTCGGCATGGCGCACGGTCGGCAGGATGCCGAGCTGGGTGCAGAGAAAGGCGCTGCCGATTTCGGCCACGAGTTCTTCGAAAGCATAAGCCTGCGACCCGAAGCGCCCCGAGAAATCACGGTTGAGCCGATGCGGCGCACCGGTCCAATGCGTCAGTTCGTGAAGTGCGGTGCGATAGAAATTGATCGGCTCGAAGAAGTTTTCCTGACGCGGCACGCGGATCGAGTCGGTGGACGGCTGGTAAAACGCCTGATCGCCACCGCGCGCGAACCGCGCGCCACTGGCACGGATCAGCTCATCCGCTGCGTCGATGGGGAGTGTGTGAGAAACTGGCTCGGGCTGCGCCAAGCAATCGGGCGGGAGGCCCTCGCACTGCGCGACGTTGAACACGGTGAAGCGCCGCAGGAACCGGATGGTGCGCAGGTTCTCGTCGGCTGTGTGACCGTCATCTTTGGGCGTGAAGCGATCGGCAAAGACGATGGTCGTGCCGCGTTCGCCTTTGCGCACGCAGCCGCCGAGCGCGAATGCCTGTTTGAAGGTGAGCCACTGATTGGCCTCGTAGGCGCCTGCAAACAGCGCATCCCACAACAGCAGGATATTGACGCCGCTATAGGCCCGCTCGGTCGAGGCATTGCGCGGCAGCGAGAGCGAAGCGCCTTTCCAAGGCTGCACCCAAGGTAAGGTACCAGCCTCGATCTGACTGACGATGCGTTCGGTGATTTCCTGATAGCGCGGCGCTCTCTCCGCTGGCCGTTCACTGTCGAAGGACTTGCGCATCTGCCGGTGCCTCGCTCCAAAAACCCGCGCACCTGCCCCCGGAAGGAGGGGTGGGCGGCGTCTTTCGAGCGGAGAGGCCTGCCGTCAGAGGCGGGCTGCACCCGAAGGGCTGGAACGAAGTGGAAGACCCGCGTCAGCGGGTTGCGGCACGCCGCGGCAGGCCTAGACGGGAGCGCCGCCCACCGCGACTGACGGGAGGCTGGCCTTGAAACGATGTGGCCCGCGCCACCGCGCGGGCCGCAATAGCTCTTCAGTGATCTACCTGTTCGCAACGACAGCGGCGATTGTCTATGACCTAAAGGGGCCATAACGGAAGCGATAGCAATGACAGATGCGCAACAGACCGGTTTGTCGGACTCGACGAAAAGACTCCTGGCCGTGACAGCGGGCGTGATCGTCATCGTCGTAGCTGTCGTTATTTACGGACTCGTGTTTGCGCGTCACAACGCGGCTGAGGCCAAGCGTCGAGCCTGCGTGCAGTCCCACGTGGGGTCGGCCGATGTCGCTACGGACGACGAGGCAATGAAGAAAATCGAAGTGAGCTGTAAGGCGCGGTTTCCAGGGTAGACTTACGACTGACGCAGCTCTGTTCAAGCGCGCAAAATTGGCTCACTACTCGGCCCGCGAATGCGGGGAGGCCACAATGTTCAACGCCAAAGTGGGAATACTGTGTGGCGCGCTTTTGGCGGCTTCGTCCGGTGTGTCGGCGGCTCCCATTGACGCTCCGCGCGCTGTCGCAAGAGCTGTGCTGGCTGGGTATACGAAGGCTGGAAAGTCCGATACCGGCAATTTCAGTGCGTGTCCGCAATACTGTGACCCGGCTTTTGCCAAGATCATCGACCGCGTCGACAAGCTGGGTGGCGATGACGGACCCGGCCCTTTCGATGCCGATATCTTCTGCGGCTGCCAGGACTATGACCATCAGACCTTCTTCCTGGTGTCCGACAAGCTCAAGACAGCCACGCGATACGAAGCCATCGTGAATGGGTCCGACAAAGGCTCAAAGCCTTGGACCTTCGTGCTGATCCCCGTGGCGGGTGGTTGGAAGATCGCCGATGTCATCGACGAGTACGGACCTATTCGTCCCCGCATGCTGAACGCCTTGAAGCCGGAGAACCGGGGCAAATGACCAAAGTCGACCTCACCGCCTGGTTGCTCGCCAATGGCTGGCAAACAATCGATGGTCACCCGAGCCTGACGAAGCCCAATGCTCCGAACGCGGCCATCGTGCGCATGGTCCTTAAGACGACAGTCGCGAGCCTCGAAATCAAGAAACCGGCAGGCAAGTGGGAGAAGGTCGCAAGCGAGAGCTATTCCAAAATAGAGCCGGACCCGGAGTCAGGAATGCCCGGCGGCCTGGGTCTGGGAACGATCACGGGACTGCAGCAGCTGATGCGGGACAACAAGGACCGCGCCGCCTTTTCCAAGATCGGCGCGCCAAGGCCGTAATGCGGCAGTGGTGAACCTAATTTCGGAGTTAGGGCCACGAACCGGATGCAAAGCTGTTCGGAATCAGCGCCGCGGCAGGCCTAGACGGGAGCGCCGTCCACCGCGACTGACGGGAAGCTGGCCTTGAAATAAAGCGGCCCGCTAATGCGGGCCTCGAAGCGCGTTGCGCGCTAAAGTCTTAGTGTCCACGGCCCAGGTTTATGTGCACTACGGGGAGCGCAGAGCGGTGCGATCCTTGGATGGCTTCGCCAGAATGGCTAGTGGTGAAGAACACGAGTGAAGGCACTTCGTTTGAGTGGGAGTTTGTCCATGGCCAGTCCTTCAGGCGAGATCGCGCGCCTCCAGCACTATGTTTCACGGCTCGCAGTCGCGCCGCGTCTCTCTTCGATGCTGATTGATCGGCTGACAACCGAGTCGCGGTCGGGTCGTCTGCCCACAAGCGATTCAGAGAGCAGCGTTACTCTATTGTTTCAGCTGTTCCATCGCGCGCTTCTGACGTACCCGAATGTCACCGTAGACCTACGGTCCAAAGCTATAGGACGGGCGGTCTATGTTTTGACCACGATCGAGAAGTTCTCGTTACGCGAAGCCGCGCACATTCTGGATTTGACCCCACCCGAAGCACAGGACTTGCTTGAAACCTTGCGCAAGAACCGCCCGCAAAAGGCCCGTGTTCTCATCCTCGAGGACATAGAAATCGTTGCGCTTGATCTGAAAAACATTGCCACGCGTGCTGGCTGCCAGGTTGTCGCTGTCGCCTATACCGAAGAAGAAGCTGTCGCAAAGGCCCAGCAGTCACGCCCTGACTTACTTCTCATGGACATCAATCTGGACGGCCGCGGATCGGGATTGAAGGCGGCAGAAAGAATACTTCGGAGCATGGATGTGCCAGTGATCTTCATCACTGCCTATCCTGAGCGGCTTTTGACGGCGCCAAGGCCCGAGCCGACCTATCTTATTGCAAAACCATTTGTTCCCGAGACGATTATATCGACCATCGAACAGGCCCTGCTCGATCATGCCATTGGTACAGATCCGATCTTCGAAATTAGTCCTGACCTCACTGGTCTTATGGGCGCCGCGCCGGTCGTCGACATTGCGGAAGGTGCATCCCGATCGCCTGTTCCGACAGCTGGCGGGCTTACGCCGACGAATATCTTCGAGGTCCGTGCTACGGCTGTCCTCGCCATTTCTGCCCTGGAAGAGGCGGCGACGTTTGATGAAGCACGCCATCATAACAAGCCTCCGCCGGACCTCTATGTTGCGAACGAAGACTACCTCATCGCCTTGCGCAACATCGCAGGTGAGCTCCGCAACGTCAATTCAATGCTGGCAACGTCCCCTGAGTCTGTTGCCGAAACACGGGTGGCAGCGACCAAGGTCAACGAGTATGCAAAGACATTTCTGCACAGCTATGCAGAGATGCTTGGCAAGGCCGCCGGATATACGACATTTGGGCTTATCGGGCTTGTGCTCTACCGACTGGGGATTGGTCGCGAGATACTCGACGAAGTCTGGAAGATCGCGAAGCTCCCCGAATGACGGCGATGTCTGTCGCCGCGCAGGAGCCAATACTTTTTCGCAGCCACCTTATTGCAGGAAGAACTGGAAGCCGTATTCAGCCATCCAGACCGCGCGGCGTAGATGGCTATCCCAAGTGCGCCGGGCCTGCAGCGGATCGCTGTCGGGATCGATATTGAGCACGACGCGCGCGACCTCGCGCCAATCTGCGTTTGCCGCGTTCGCATCGAGCAGGCGGAGGTAGACGACGCGCATAAGTTGATCGTAGCTGGTAAGAAGATTTCCTTCCGGCGCAAGCTCCGCAATCTTTGGCTGATGAGACGGGTCCGTCATCTTCTTGCCGCAAGAACTATCGTTCTTATTATCACATAGGAACCATAGTTCCTAGACGCGAATCGGTATGTGCCGCCCCCATAGCGCATGCGATGGGAGCAGGTAGTCGGAGCGAACGTCAAAAGACTGCGCCTCGCGCGAGGCGAGT
>DASZCB010000619.1:0-5289 GCA_035943575.1 Rhodanobacter sp.
CACACCGAGACCACGTACGGCGACCAAGGCTGGCGACTGCCACGCGTAGATGCGTGCCAGCGCGTCGAAGCCCAGCGCATCCAGTGTATCGGCGCTACGCCGGCGGCGCGCGTAACGGCGCAGGACGTGCGCGGCACCGATGTCGCAGCCGGCCGTACGCGCAGCAAGCAGCGTGTCGCGCAGCTCGGTCACGTCGCGCAGACCCAGGTTGACGCCCTGCCCGGCCAGCGGATGCACCGCATGCGCGGCGTCGCCCAGCAAGACGAAACGATCGGCCTGATAGCACTGGGCCAACTGCAGCTTCAGCGGGAACGACGCGCGCGGCGTGCCGGCGACGATCCGGCCCAACCGGAAATCGCTTGCGATGCCGAGTTCGTCGAAGAAAGCCTGATCGCCCAGCGTCAGTACGCGCTTCGCCTCGGCCTCGGGCAACGACCACACCAGCGAGCTGCGCCCGTCGGCCAGTGGCAGAAAGGCCAGTGGCCCGCTCGACAGGAAGCGTTGCCACGCGGTGTTCTCGTGCGGCCGTTCGGTGACGACATGCGCCACCACCGCGCGCTGCGCGTAGTCGCGACCGCGCGTGCCGATGCCGGCCAGCTGGCGCAACGGCGAGGTCGCGCCGTCGGCGGCAACCAGCAGGCTGGCGGCCAGCGTCTCGCCGTCCGCCAGTTGCAACTGGATGCGATCCTCGCGCGCCTCGAAACCCTGCACCTCGGCCGGACACAACCGGCGCACGCCAGCTGCTTCCAGCGCCTGCCACAACGTCCACTGCACCAGATTGTTCTCAACGATGTAACCGAGCAGGTCGTGCCCTTCGCCAGCCGCATCGAAATCGATCGCCGCACCGCTCTCGGCATCCCACACGTGCATGTGCGCATACGGGGCAGATCGTGAATCGCGTATGGACGTCCAGACGCCAAGGTCATCCAGCAGTGCGATCGACGATGGCGCCAGACCGACCACGCGCAGATCCACCTCGTCATTCACGTTCCACGCCGTCGGCGCGCGCACCTCAAGCAAGGCTGTGCCGAAGCCGGCGCGCGCCAGCGCCAGCGCGGCGGCGGCGCCGACCATGCCGCCGCCGACCACGGCAACGTCCAGCGCCGGTGCGCGGCGACGCATCGACACTTCCGCTGACGGCGCGTTCATGGCAGCCGCTCCATGACCGCTAGCGGCGGCTCACCGCGGAAACCCATGCCGCGCCGCGCCAGCGCACGCTGCAGCGGCGGCACCCGATCGCAAGCCAGCAAGGCCAGCGATCGCAGCGGCGCCAGCAACGGTTGCGACAGACAGGCCAGCCGTACCAGGCCGTGGCTCATCGCCATGGTGCCCTCGCGATCCGGCGCACGGCGCGCGGCGTAGCGCGCCAGCAGATCGGCGTCACCGGGATCGGCCACGCCAACCACCAGCTCGGCCAGGGTCAGCGCATCGCGCAGGCCGAGATTGAAACCCTGCGCGCCGATCGGATGCACGGTCTGCGCAGCATTGCCGACCAATACCGCGCGCGGCGCGGTCAGCTGCGTCGCGGCAACGCGATGGATCGCATACGGATGGCGCTTGCCGGGTCGGCTCAACCGACCCAGCCGCCAGCCGAGGCGGCGCTGCGCCAGTTCGATGAAACCCGCATCGTCCAACGCGGCGACCGCATCCGCTTCGTCGGCAGCGACCGTGAGCACCAACCCGCAGCGGCGCTCGGCCAACGGCAGCAACGCGATCGGGCCGGTATCGGCGAAACGCTCATACGCTCGGTTGGCGTGATCGCGCTCCGGCGTGACCGTGCAGACGAACAGTGTCTGCTGGTAATCGTGGCATTCGGCGTCGATACCGAGCTGCGTGCGCACGAACGAATGGGTGCCGTCGGCGCCGACCAGCAACGGTGTGTCGAGGCTGCGCAGGCCGTCGGGCGTACTGACCTGCGCGCGCCAGCCGTTCGCCAACGGCAGCAACGCGGACAACGTGGCGGGCGCGAGCCGGGTCAGCCGGGTGCATTCGTCGAGCCGGCGCAGCAGCGCCGCACCCAGTTCGCGCGCAGGCAGCGTCCAGCCCAGCGCATCGACACCGTGCTTGTCGGCATCGATGCGCGCGCTGCCGAATTCGCCGGCGCGGCTGATATGGATATGCCGGATCGGCGTGGCGCGCGCGGCGGCATGCCGCCACACGCCGATCGCGTCGAGTCCGTTGACGGTAGCGCGGGCCAGTGCCAGGTTGCGTTCGTCGTAGCTGGGTTGCGTGTCGGCACGCGGCATCGCGGTTTCGACCAGGGTGGCGGCGATGCCGGCCGCATCCAGCGCGATCGCCAGACTGGCGCCGACCAGACCACCGCCGACGATCAGGACACCGGATTCGTTCAAGGCGCGGGATGCGGGCACATTCATGCGCCGATGATACGCGTTGAGGCTGCCTGCGTTGCAGTGCATTGGGCTAGACTAGTGGTCTGTTCAGACGCCCTATGGAGCCCCTCATGGTCAAGACACTGACCCAACGCCTCGGCATCTTGCTGGCACTCGCCGTGGTGATGGCGGCCACCCGCATGCATCACTCGCTGCTGCATCACTTCGATGCATTGCCGGATGCGTCCTGGGGCATTTTCTTCCTTGCCGGCTTCTGGCTGCGCGGTGCCGGCCGCTGGGCGTTCCCGCTGCTGATGGCCGAGGCAGTGCTGATCGACTACCTGGTGATCAATGGCCAGGGCATCGACTTCTGGAGCCACTATTGCGTCTCGGTGGCCTACTGGTTCCTGATCCCGTCGTACTTCAGCCTGTGGCTGGGCGGCAGTTGGCTGGCGAAACACCAGCACGGCCTGCGCCTGCAGACCCTGGGCATGGCGGCAATTGCGCTGCTGGTCAGCTGGGCCGCGTGCTACCTGGTTTCCAACGGCAGTTTCTATTGGCTCAGCAACAGCGTGCCGCTGCCGCGCAGCTTTGCCGCGTGGTTCGCCAATCTGGGCGACTGGTATCTGCCGTTCCTGCAGACCACGGCGCTGTATGTCGGCCTGGGTGCCATCATGCATGTGCTGGTGACCCAGGCCGCACCTGCGTTGCATGCCGAAGACCATTCCCAGCTGCCGCGCTGAAACGGCACGCTGAACCACGATGGGCAACCGGCTATCGAAGATCTACACGCGCACCGGCGACGACGGCAGCACCGGCCTCGGCGACGGCTCGCGGGTGGGCAAGGATTCGTTGCGGGTCAATGCCTACGGCACAGTGGATGAGCTCAACAGCACGATCGGCATGCTGCTCGCTGCCGACGGCGTCACCGATGACGTGCACGAGGCGCTGACCCAGGTGCAGCACGATCTGTTCGATCTCGGTGGAGAACTGTGCATCCCCGGCATGGCGATGGTCGAGGACAGCGATATCGACCGGTTGGAAAACATCCTCGATCGCCTCAACGAACCGTTGCCGCCGCTGAAGGAGTTCATCCTGCCCGGCGGTGGCATGGCCGCGGCCTGCGGTCATCTGGCGCGCACGGTCTGCCGCCGCGCCGAACGCGAGGTTATCGCGCTGGCGCGGGTGGAAACCATTCGCAGCCAGCCGCAGCGCTATCTCAACCGGCTGTCCGACCTGCTGTTCGTGATCTCGCGCGTACTCGCGCGAGCCAGCGGTCACGGTGAAGTGCTGTGGCAGCACGAGCGCCGCCGCAAACCCCAGTCCGCCGGCTAAGCCGCCGCATGCTGCGGCTGTACACCCACCCCACCTGCCTGCGGCACGATCCAGGTCCGGGTCATGCCGAACAGCCGGCGCGGCTGCGTGCAGTGTTGCAGGCGCTCGATCACGACCGCTACGCCTCGCTCGATCGCATCGAGGCGCCACGAGCCAGCCGTGAGCAGCTGCTGCGGGTGCACAGTACCGCTCACGTCGAACACATTCTGGCCAGCACCCCGCAGGAAGGCAGCACACAGCGGTTGGACGAGGACACCGTGATGTCGCCCGGCTCGCTCGAGGCCGCGCTGCGCGCCGCCGGCGCCGCAGTGGCGGCGGTCGATGCGGTGATGAGTGGTGCGGCCCAGCGTGCGTTCTGCGCGGTGCGCCCGCCCGGCCATCACGCCACCCGTGACCAGGCGATGGGCTTCTGCCTGTTCAACAACATAGCTGTGGCCGCCGCTCATGCGCTGGCCGCGCACGGCCTGAAGCGGGTTGCGATCGCGGATTTCGACGTACATCACGGCAACGGCACGCAGGCCATCTTCGAGCGCGAGCCGCGCGTGCTGTTCGCGTCCAGCCATCAGTCGCCGCTGTATCCAGGCAGCGGGCGCGAGGACGAATGCGGGGTCGGCAACATCGTCAACGGTACGCTATCGCCCGGCGACGGCTCGTATGAGTTCCGCGAACTATGGGACGGCGTGCTGCTGCCCCGGCTGCACGCGTTCAAGCCGCAGTTGGTGCTGGTCTCGGCTGGCTTCGACGCGCACCGCAACGACCCGCTGGCGGACATCCGACTGGGTCAGGACGACTACGCGTGGATCACCGAACGGCTGCTCGTGCTGGCCCGCACGCATGCCGGCGGCCGGCTGGTTTCCACGCTGGAAGGCGGCTACGACCTCGTCGCCCTGGCGGCCAGCACGGCAGCTCATGTCGGCGTTCTGATGGAATAGATCCCGCACGCCGCCGCTCGCTTCCTGCCCGCCGATGCTGAATCCGCGCAGGACCGCGAAACGTTTACCTGCCGTATTCGGGGTCTTTCTGCTAGCTTAACGAGCCTTCAAAGCCGGCAGGTTCCATTGTGACGCCCAAGCTACCCCCACGCCGCCTGTTGGCGGTTGCCGCAGCTCTTGCCCTGATCGGCGGTCAGGCCGACGCCCGCAGCAGCCGGAGCCCTTCCGCCGCCTCGCCGGACAATGCCGATCAGGCCTGTCCGCTGGGCTCGTTCCACTGCGCGCCGCGCCCGTACAACTACGCGATGTGCCGGCCCAATGCGCTGCTGGAGTTCTACGACCCCAGCCTCGGCAAGGACGTCAGCCTGCGCGAAACCAGTCCGACCCAGGTACAGGCGCAGCATGTGGACAGTGCCGACCAGTCGGTCTACCACCTGTCAGGCGATGTAAGGCTACAGCGCGCCGACCAACAGCTGCAGGCCGACACCGTCGATTACAACAACGACAGTACCGACTACGACGCGCGCGGCAATGTCCGTTATCAGGAGGCCAGCCAGCTGCTGGCCGCCTCGCACATGCAGGGCAACACCAGCGCCAGCCGCGGCATCGCCGACGACGTGCGCTACCAGATGCTGGATGCCCGCGGCAATGGCGTCGCCAAGCAGGGGCAGATGCTCGATGCCATGCACTCG
>DASZCB010000620.1:0-4637 GCA_035943575.1 Rhodanobacter sp.
GCGGATAGAACAACATGCCGCTGCGCCCCGGCAACGGATCGCCAGAGAGCAAGTGCATCACCGTCAGCGTGGTCATCGACGCACCGATGCCCACCGCGATGGCGATCACCATCAGCGCCGTGAGCACCTTGTTGCGCTTCAAGCTGCGCAAAGCCAGATCGAGGTAGTAGGCAAACATCCGTCAGGCTCCAATCATGAGATACATCACACCGACCTCGTTGCCACCACCGGCGGCACCGCCGCGGCGCGCAGCGCAGGGCCGAGCACGGCAAGTTGGCCGAGCAACCACAACAGCAGCGCGCCAACCGGCAGATAGATGGCCGGCAGTCGTGGCAATTCGTAGTGCAGCATCAGGAACAGATTGATGCCGTAGGCCAGCACCATGCCGAGCGCAATGCCGATGGTGGCGAGCAGGAAGTTCTCGGTCTGGAAGTAATGCAGGATGTTGGCGCGGGTGGCGCCGAGCGCGCGGCGCACGCCGATCATCCGGCGCCGTTGCGCCACCCAGAAGCTGCCTAAGCCAACGATGCCCAGCGCGGTCACCACCAGCAGCGCGACGCAGACGCCAATCAGCAGGCCCGTCATCGAGCGGTCGTTCTGGAAGAAATTCTGCCGGACTTCATCCCACGTCCGCTTCTGCACCACGATCCGATGCGGATTGTTCTGCTTGAGTTTCTCAAGCGCCGTCTTCAGGACGCGTTCGCGATCACCCGGTGCGCTGCGGATAACGTACTGCCCTTCCGCCAGCCGGATCGGAACCACCATGCTGAAATGGGCGGTCGAATCGTCTTCGATCGACGGGCGAACCAGTTCGGCGAGTACGCCGACCACCTGCAGCGGTATCTTGCCAAGATAGATCGCCCTGCCCAGCGGATTCTGGCCGGGCCACAGGCGTTCGGCCAGCGTTCGCGTGATGACCATCGTGCTGGGAAGCAGCTTGGTGTTCTGTGTACGGAGCCCCTCCTCCACCGTATCCATACTGCGGTAGTCATCCGGACGAAGGTTGCGTCCTGCGACCAACTGCGTACCGAAGGTAACGATCAGGTTCTCGCCGAAATACGTCGTGGCGCTGAGGGTGGCATTGGGCTGGTTGGGGTCGAGCCTGATGCCGGAGTTATTGGAGGAATTGCCGAACGGCACCTGGCCGACCGAGGCGACCTGAGTCACGCCGGGGATCTGCCGGAGCGCGACTAGATCCTCCTGCGATCGCGCGTACTCATCGGCCTTCGCACCGATGTTGGCCAACTGGATCTGCACCAGTTCGTGTTCGGCCACACCACTGGGCATGTGGATGCGGTCGATACGCTGGCTGATCAGGAAGACGGCATTGCAGACGATCGCGCAGGTCAGCGCAATTTCCAGAATCACCAGAAATGCGGTGATCCTGTGACGACGCAATGTGGTGAGAATCGGCAGGATGTCCATGGAGGGGCTCACTGGCTCTTCAGTTGCAGGGCGGGAGTGACTTGGCATGCGCGCCAAGCCGGCAGCAGGCCGGCGAACAGGGTCGTCACGACGGCCGCTACGAACGTCGCAGCCAGCATGGTCAGGTCCATGTGCGCCAGCGCGGCGTATTCGGACGGCTGGCGTCGCACAAGCCAAAGGCCAACAAAGGCCAACAGCAGGCCGACGATGCCACCCACCAGACCGATCACCGCGGACTCCATCAGCAACTGGCCGAAGACCGCACGTTTGGATGCACCCAGCGCCCGCCGTATCCCCAGCTCGCCCGATCGACGCAGGAACTTCGCCAGCATCAAGCCCACCGTGTTGACCAGGCACACCAGCAAAAAGCCCAGCGCCAGCCAGGTCTGCAGGCGCACATCGCTGGGTACGACCTTGTTGACGTCGAGCCATTCCATGAGACCCGGCAAGCGCACGTTGGGCGAACGCTGGAAATGACCCAGCGCTTTCTGCTCCTGCGAATAGTGCGTAAGGAAGTTGCGATAGTCAGTGATCTTCGCCGGGTCGCTGATCTGCACCCAGAACTGCAGCCACACGCAAGGTGCCGTCTCGAAATGCGCCTCGTCCGGGCCACCATTGCCCCAGCAATTGGTGGAACCGTTGCGGGACATGTGCAGGTCGCGCGAGGTCGACAGCGGCAGGAACGCACTTTCGAGCCCCACGTAATCGCCCATGTTCAAGTCGTAGAAGTGCGGGTTCGGACGCCAGTCGCCCAGCACGCCGACAATGCGGAACGCGGCATCCTTCATCCTCAGGATTTGGCCGGTGCTGTCCTTGCCACCGAACAGTTTGTTGTTGAGTTCGCTGGTGATCACTACCACCCGCGATCGGGTATCGTCGTCCGCCTCGCTCCAGCCTCGGCCGTACAGGAAGGGCGTGTCGAACATCGGGAAAAAATCCGCCGTGGTGTAGCGGGCATCGCTGAAGAAGGGATCCAGGCTGGATTGCGACGGCTGGATCGGCACCGAGCCGCCGGTCATCAGTGCCTGACGGTCGGCGCGCTTGGCATGCAGAAGATTCATGCCGTCGATCCAGGTGACCTGGCGCGGCGGTTCCTCGCCAACTTTGTAGTCGTCCATGTCCCGCGGATCGACCTGCGGATAGAACAGCGTCGCGCTGCGCCCCGGCAGCGGGTCGCCCGACAGCACGTGCAGCACGGTAAGCATGGTCATGCTGGCGCCGATGCCGAGCGCGATCGCCACCACCATCAAGGCGGTGAGCGCCTTGTTGCGCCGCAGGCTGCGCAGTGCGAGGTCGAAGTAGTAGGCGAACATGCATCACTCCGCGAGGTGTTTAACCACCTCTCCCCCGGCAGGCCCGGAGGAGAGGGCCTTCAAGCTTTCAAGCGATCACACCGCCCGTGTCGCCGTTACCGGCGGCACGTTGGAGGCGCGCCGGGCCGGCACGAACACGGCTGCCTGGCCGAGCGCTAGCATCGCCAGCACGGCGGTCAGCACGTACAGCAGCGGGATGCGGGTCATCTCGTAGTGGGACATCAGCCACATGTTGAGACCCACCGCGAGCAGCACGCCGATCACCACGCCGACACCGGCGATCAGCAGGTTTTCGAGCTGGAAGTAATGCAGGATGTCGATCTTGCGTGCGCCCAGGGCGCGTCGCACACCGATCTGCCGCTGCCGCTGACCGACCCAGAAACTGGTGAGTCCGACGATGCCGGCAGCAGTGACGCAGATCAGGATCAGGCAGACGATGCCCATCAGGATCGCCATGCCGCGATCGCCCTCGTACGCCTGTTGACGAATGTATGTGAACGAACGAACGCTGTCGTCGTCGAGTACGCGCAGCGGGTCCACCTTGTACAGCGTCGGCGTCACCGCACGCATTGCAGCCTCCAGCCGGCCCGGTTTGGCGCGTACGGCATAACGCGAGAAGTTCGCATTCAGGCGAGCCGGAATCAGCATCGAATTCCAGGCGAAGTCGTTAACCCAGCTGCCGGTGGCCGGCACCTGCAGGCGCTCGATCACACCAATGATGGTGACCGGCTTGCCGGCTCCGTTGAGATAGATCACCTTGCCTACGGCATCGCCCTTGGGAAACGCCTTGTCCGCGATCGCCTTGGTGACGATCACGATCGAAGGATCGCGTTGGTCGCGCATGCCCTGGTGCTGCACATCGCCGGCAGTGAAGGCGCGCCCGGCGATCAGGTGCAGGCCGAGGGTGGACAGCGCCTGTTCGTCGGCGAAGTAGTAGGTCGTGTGGATGAAGCTCTTCTTGTCGTCGGGCTTGAGGCTCAAGGCGCCGTTCCAGGATGAATTGAGCAGCGGCAGCGAGTTGATCGGCACCACCGAGGCCACATCCGGCAGGTTGCGCAGCGCCGCCAGATCCTCCAGTTGCATGGTGTCGAGTTTGTCGACGCTGGCGGCATCGTCCCCGCTGGGCGCACCAACCCATTGCTGGCTCACCAGAAACAAATTGTTCTCGTCGAGGCCGGTCGGCCGGTTCACCCGGTCGATGCGCTGGCCGATGATGAAGATCGCGTTGCAGACGATCGCCAGGGTCAGCGCGATCTGCAGTGCGATCAGCACCACGCCCGCCTTGTGTCGGCGCAGGGCCGAGATCATGGGATGCAGAGTCATGGCGTAATCCTCAATTGCTCTTGAGCTGCCACGCGGGTTGCACGCGTGACGCACGGAAGGTGGGATAAAGCCCGGCCAGCAAGGTGGCGACCACGGCCAGCACCAGGGTGAGGCTCAGCAGCGACAGATCGACATGCGCCAGCGCCGAGATGCTCTTGGGCAGAACCAGACCCACGCTGGCCACACCCACCCCGGTAAGCAGCAGGCCCAGCACGCCGCCGGCCAGGCCGACCACGCCTGCCTCGGTGAGGAACTGTGTGTATACCGCGCCGCGTGGTGCGCCCAGCGCGCGGCGCACGCCGATCTCGCCGCTGCGACGCAGGAACTTGGCCAGCAGCAGGCCCACCGTATTCACCAGGCACACCAGCAACAGGCCCAGCGCCACCAGCAGTGACACCCTGGTATCGCTTGGCACCACTTTTTTGAAATCCAGCCACGCCGGTACATCGCGCAGGCGGTTGTTCGGCGCCCAGCCGAAGCGGCCGGCTTTCTGCTGGTCCCGCGCATAGCCGTCCAGATACTGGCGATAGGTGGTGACTGCGGCAGCGTCGTCCAGCTCGGCCATATAGGCGATCC
>DASZCB010000621.1:0-5383 GCA_035943575.1 Rhodanobacter sp.
ACCAAGATAATTTACGGCAGGACGCCGGAATCAGCGGCCATGTTGGCAAACGTCAAACGAGCGATGGCGATCACCGCGACACTTAACCGTTTGACGTTCAACGATGCAGACGAAATCCGGGCCTTGTTCAGCGAACTCATCGGCAAAAAGGTAGACGAGAGCTTTCTACTTATCCCGCCATTCTTTACTGCCGGCGGGGACGAAATCCGCGTCGGGCGTAATGTCTTCGTAAATCAGAACTGCACTTTCTATGACCTTGGCGGCCTCGACATCGCAGACGATGTGATGATCGGGCCGAACGTGAGCATCATCACGACGGGCCATCCCCTTGAACCTTCGCAGCGACGCGCTGCCACCATCGGAAAGCCCATCGCGATTGAGAGAAACGTCTGGATCGCAACCGGCGCAATCATTGTCGGCGGGGTGACGGTAGGCGAAAACTCGGTGGTGGCGGCAGGCTCGGTAGTCACCAAGGACGTTCCCCCGAACACCCTTGTCGGAGGAAATCCCGCGCGGGTCATTCGTTCGATTGGCGACGACTGAAGACACAACCGTCGAGGCCAACGAACCCGCAGCCAAGGTGAAGAAGCCGAAGAAGTCCGGCAGGTAACCGAAGGTGGGTACCGCAGGTGATGCTAACGGGCAGAACTTGCCGCTGATGCAGGTTCACTCGTCGTATCCGGTGGCCACATAAACGTCGCCACGCTGCTCGCCGGCAGGTCGTACTGGAAGCGGAGGGAGCCTTGCTTGACCGACAGGTGGTTGGCCTGCGTGTTGCCGTTGACCGCCACCAGCACCACCGAGCCGTCGTGCTGATTCTGGAAGGCCACCTCGTGGACACCCGCATTCGTGTTGCCGGACTTCACGCGCGCGGCACCGGGCAGCACGAATCGGCTGAAATGGGCAAACGCGTAGTACTCGTCATTGCGGCTGATCGTGCCCGTGCCGGAATCGATCGTGACCACGCCCTTGCACTCATCGCAGCCACCAGCGTGCGGACCATGGTTTTCGTCCAGCACAAGGTTCCAGTACACGACGCCGCCCGCCCAATTCGTGATCCCGGCCATCACGATATTGCGCGCGAACAGCAGCAATTCGCCATTTTTTGCAGACGGCCAGTCACCGCCCGAACATTCTGTGAGATACACGTCCTTGTGCGGAAATGCGCGATGGACTGTGCTCTGCGCACTAGAGTCACCTCGATAGCAATGCCAAGCGATGCCTGCGATATAGCGTCGCGCATCAGGATCAGCCAGCACGCTCATGGGTTGATCTGGCATGTCCCAATTGTGATCCCAGCCCAGGATCACTGTTCCAGGCTTGCGCCCGGCCAACGCTGGGCCAAGGTACTTGCCAATGATGCGGGTGCGCGCTTCCGCAGGCAAATTCATTCCCGGATAGGTCAATGGCTCGAAACCTGGCTCGTTCTGCACGGTCAGCGCAAAGATCGGAATGCCGTAGCCCTGGAATACATCGACAAAACGCACCAGGTAGTTCGCGTAGGCAGCTTCGTACTGCTCGAACAAGGTCCCGCCGATCACGTTGGCGCTGTCCTTCATCCAGGCCGGGGCACTCCACGGCGAGGCAATGACGCGCAAACCAGGGTGAATGGCCAGGATATCGTGCAGGACCGGTATGACATTGCGCTGGTCCTCCACAACATTGAAGTGCTGCAATTCGGGATCGATCTGGCCGACGGGCATGTCGTCCAGGGTGTAATGCTGCAGCGAAAAATCCGACGCACCGATGGTGACACGCAGCATATTGAAGTTGAGCCCGGGCGGCGGACCGAACAATTCCTGCAGCAACGCGGCACGCTGCGATGCGTTCAATTTGTTCTGGATCAGCCAGGCCGAAGAATCGGTGAGCGCCGCGCCGAACCCGGCCATGGTCTGATACTTCCGGGTGATGTCGATGACCACATCGGACGGGCTCTTGCCTGCGTCGTGTCCGTCAGCGACAACGTCGGGCTGTTGGGCGAGACGCAGGCTCCGATCGGCCGTACTCAACCAGACATGGACGATGGGTCCGGTGGGCGCAAGCACCTTGGCGATGGTTGCCGTGAACAGCCGTGGGCGCGGCCAGTTCATGGCCGACAATGCCAACAGCGTCAGCAGAACCACCCATGAGATTGCCGTCCAGCGGCCGACTCCCTGGCCCTCATCCATGGCGCGCGCGCTTGCCACGGACTGCTACGGCCCCATGCACCCGTGTTGCCACGATCATCGAGCCGCCGTCTCTGGGCACGCCGCATCTGTGCCGTTTCCATTCCCGGCGACAATCCTCACATTCGCAAAGGCTGCGGAAAACGGCGGCGAGGCGATTACCCCGAACGGCACATCGACATGCGCGAGATCTACACCAGGTTTGATGAAGCACTGCAACGGGAGCGATACGGCATGCCGCTTTCCCGGGTCATACGCAGCGAACATCCGGGTGACATCCACCGCCCGTGTGCAGTCGTCGCCGCAGCCCATGTAGATCGTGACCGGGCCGCGGGCCGGCGTGCCGATCACCATATCGAACTGCAGGGCGGCATGCGTGGCCACCAGCGGCATCAGGTTGGTCGGCTGCGGGCTTTGCGCGAAAAACCGGCCGGGCCCGCGCCAGGTGATCGACTTGGCATCCTGCTGCGTGTTGACCTGCACCGTGCGCAGGCTGATGAGCGGATGAGCTGCCGGCCACTCGATGACCGAATTCAGATCCGCCCCCACAGCGTGTGCATCGTGGCCGCTGCTGTCCGCGCCCAGGTACAACGCAAACGGAGACTGTGCGAGCGTGTGGAATATCGGCAGCATCGATGTGCTGGTGCAGGTTCCGACATCGGCACGCATCGGCAGCATCGGCTGCTCGTGATGGCTGGGATAGTGCAGTCCATAGCCGCGCGCGAACAGCCAGTTCGCTGCCTTGTTGTCGCCGCTGCCAACGTACTGACACGGCACGCCTGGCCACGGCATGGCCAGCGTGCCGGTGAAGTTGAACGCGTGCTTGTCGGTCTCGCTGGCAAAAAGAAGGTCGGCGATGCCGTCGCCTTCGCTTCCAGGCAACCACGCCGCGACGAACGCATCGGACAGGTTGAGCAGGTCGTTGACGAAGAGCGGACGTCCAGACAGGAACACCGTCACGACCGGCTTGCCTGATGCCGCGGCCGCCTTCAACACCGCAAGGTCTTCGGGGTGGCGGTCGCTGTGGCGCAACGTTGCCGAAGGGATGATGTCGCCCATGGTCTCGGCATAAGGGGTCTCGCCGATAACTGCGATGATGGCGTCGAACGACTTGAGGTCCTCACCGTCTGTCGTCGCACGGTAAGTGACATGCGCAGCTCCATCCGCCTCGCCGATGCCTGCGAGAACGCTGGTCGCATGCGGGAAATCGGCGTTGCTGTTGTCGGTGCCCTGCCAGGTCAGCGACCAGCCGCCGACCTGGTTCGCGATGGTGTCGGCGCTCTTGCCGACCACCAGCACTTTGCTGCCGCGCTTGAGCGGAAGCACGTCGCGGTTGTTCTTCAGCAACACCAGCGATTCGCGCACCGCGCGACGTGCCAGCGCACGGTCTTGCAGCAAGCGCACGTCACCCGCCCCGGCACGCTGCGACGGACGCTTGTCAAACGCTCCCATCACCAGCTTCGCCCGCACGATGCGGCTCACTGCATCATCGATGCGCGTCATGGGGATTTCGCCATCCTGCACCTGGTGCATAGTGTTGGCGATGAACGCGCGCCAGTCGTCCGGCACCATCACCATGTCGATGCCGGCATTGATGGCCTGCGGACAGCTCGCGTTGCTGCAGCCGGGCAGCTGGCCGATCGCGTTCCAGTCGGACACGATGAAACCGGGGAAACCCATCTTGTCCTTCAGCACACCGGTCAGCAGCGCCGGTGCGCCGCTCATCTTGCCGTAATTGGCGCCGTCGGCCACGTCATTCCAGCTGTTATAGGACGCCATCACGCTAAGCACGCCCGCTTCCAGCGCGCCGTAATAACCCGACCCGTGCACGTTGATCATGTCCAGCCGGCTCACCTTCGCGTCGCCTTGGTCGATGCCGTTGGCGGTCGCGCCATCGCCGATGAAGTGCTTGGCGGTGGCCATCACATTCGCGTCGCCGAAACTCCCTTGCAGACCGGTGACGTAGGCCTGCGCATAAGCGCGCACCAGCGGACCGTCGTTGGAAAAGCTTTCGTAAGCGCGGCCCCAGCGCGCGTTCTGCGCGACGGCCAGCGTGGGGGCGAAGGCCCAGTCAACACCCGTGGCACGCACGGCGCGCGCGGTGGCCGCACCGATCTGCCGGATCAGGTCCGGGTCATGTGCCGCACCCAGGCCGATGTTGTGCGGAAACAGCGTGGCACCGAACACATTGCTGTCGCCGTGCACCGCGTCCGTGCCCCAGATGACCGGCACCTTCACCGGCGAATCGACAGCCATCGAAGCGTCGTAGTAGCGATCCGCCAGGGCGAGCCAGTCCGCCACGCTGGCGTGTTTGTTGCCCTGCGGCCACGAGCCACCACCGTTGAGCACCGAACCGACATGGAACTGCCGGACCTGGTCGGGCGTGATCGACTTGATCTCCGCCTGCGTCATCTGGCCGATCTTCTGCGCCAGGCTCATGTGCGCAACGATATCGCGCACCCGGGCATCCAGTTGCGGGTCCACCTTCGTGCGGGAATGGATTTGCGGCCAATCGGTGTAATGGGTCGGCGCGAGCGTCTGCTCAGTCACGATGGCGGGAGCCGCCGCGAGGGCCACGTCCGCTGCCGCCGCACCACTGCTTGCAGCCAACAGCCATATGCTGGCGCAGGCCAGACCCACACACCTGATACCGATCATCGGAACTCTCATTTCGAATCAATCAAACTCGCGCGCACGACGCGAACGTCGTGCGCCGCGCACATGATCCAGCCTACAACTTGTAATTGACGCCGAACAGAATGGTGCGCCCCCAGGTGTCGTATTCCAGCGGCCGGGTGAGCGGCACGTTGTTGGGCAAGGTGGCAATCTGCACCGTCGAGTCCGAGGAGTTGGTGAGGTTGTTGACCTGCAGCAGCAGTGACAACCCATCCCAGCGGCCGCCGCTGAATGCGTAGCCAAGCTGCAGGTCGGTTTGCCGATTGGCCAGGATCTTGGTGTAGCCGAGCTGATCGAACAGGGCCACTGCTTCGCCAGTGAACGAAGAACGATAGCGTTCGGCCACGCGTACGGAGAAGCCATAGCGTTCGTAGAACAACGCCAGGTTCGCCACCTTGCGCGACAGGCCCGGCAAGGTCTTCGGGCCACCGGGAACCGCGCCGATGGAGCTGAGCGGAATGGAGCTGTTGGTCAACGAAAAGTTGGCCTGCGCGCCAAACCCTTCCAGTGCAGGTGTGAGCAGGCCGCCCTCCAGTGCACCG
>DASZCB010000622.1:0-4740 GCA_035943575.1 Rhodanobacter sp.
GTGGTACCAGCGGTCGCGCGGCGACTGCATCGGCACCACGCCGCCGGTACGACGCACCACGATCACGGTTTCCACACTGTTGGTGCCGGGCCGTTCCAGCGCAGCATCCACATTCACCTTGAGCGGAATGCGCTTGCCCGCGCGCAGGCCCTCATCGGCAGTGATCACCACTTTCGCGGTGGAGTCGGCGATGCGTCCTGCCAGTGAATCGGGCGAGAAGCCGCCGAACACCACCGAGTGGATCGCGCCGAGCCGGGCGCAGGCCAGCATCGCCACTGCCGCCTCGGGAATCATCGGCAGATAGATCGCCACGCGGTCGCCCTTGACCACGCCGAGGTTCTTCAGCGTGTTGGCAAACTTGCACACTTCGGTGTGCAGTTCACGGTAAGTGAGCTTGCGCGAGTCGTTCGGGTCGTCGCCCTCGAAGATGATCGCCACCTTGTCGCCGCGCGTGGCGAGCTGGCGGTCGAGGCAGTTCGCGCTGACGTTGAGTTCGCCGTCCTCGTACCAGCGGATGTGCAGATCCTTCGGATCGAACGAGACATCCTTGATCTTCGTCGGTGGCTTGATCCAGTCCAGACGCTGGCCGATGCGACCCCAGAACGCCGCCGGATCGCCGATCGACTCGGCGTACAGACGCGTGTAGTCGTCGTGGCGAAGGCGCGCCGCGGCGGCAAAGGCGGGGTTGACCGGGTAAAGCTTGGACATGGCTGGGCTCCTGCTGGCTCGGCATGGAATGTGATGACAGGGAAACCGCGGCAGGCATCGATGCCCGGCGGTGTGCGGGTTTCGAGTGTAGCCCGATCGCCGCGAAGGTGGCGGCGCTGCCCGGCCTCGACTTTGGTCGAACTTCGACCAATGGCGAATAGTCGCGCGCGCTGCAGCATGGCCATGCTCGGCCCGTCATCGACCTTGGGGAGACGCACGCATGACGACGCGATATCCGAACCGTTACAAGGCGCTCGCCCTGAGCATGGCCTGCGCGTTGCTGTTGCCACTGGCCGCGCATGCGCAGAGCGATGCGCGCGAACAGCAGCTCGAACAGCGCGTGGCACAGCTGGAGCAGCAGTTGAACGAACTGAAGGCGATGATCCAGGCGCAGAAGACGACGCCCGCACCGCAGCTCGCATCGACACAGAATGTGGCCGCCGCATCCGCACCGGCGGCACCGGTGTTCAGCAGCGCGCCGGGCGTGTCGGTGGCGCTGCACGGCTTCGTCAGCGCCAGTGCGTTCAGTCAGGACAAGAGCTTCACCTACGGCAACGGTCAGAACGCGCTGTTCCCGGTGCCCGGCTCGACCGGTTCGCTCAGCGGTGTCGATGTGCGGAACACGCGCTTCTGGCTCGATTTCAAGGGCGCCCAGTTCGCCGGCAACTGGACCGGTGGCGGTCGCATCGAGATGGATTTCTTCGGTGGCTTCAACGGCGTTGGCGCGTACAGCCAGCAGCAGCCGACACCGCGGTTGCGTCAGGCCTACATGGACCTGACCAATCCCGAGAGTGGCACCACCGTGCGCATCGGGCAGCAGTGGGATTTCATGTTCCCGATCGACAACACGGCGGCCTCGCTGACGCATGTCGCGTTTCCGCTGGGCTTTGGCAGCGGCGTGATCGGCTGGCGCTACCCCGGCGTGGTGGTGATGCAGGATCTCAATCACGGCAGCACCGGCGCGCAGTGGCGGCTGGATGTGGGCGCGTTCGAGGGCTCGTGGAACGGGCCGGACGGCGCGGCGAACAACACCAACTACAAGACCGCCGGCAATGCGGGTTTCCGCCCACAGCTCGAGGCGCGCCTGCATGTGCAGGACAAGAACTGGCTGGCGTACTTCGCGGCGCACTACAGCCGGGTCGATCTACGCGGCGTCGGCGGTACCGCGCCGACGCCGATCCAATCCAACGTGGACAGCGTGGGCTACGAAGTCGGTGGCCAGTGGAAACCCGGGCCGTGGACGCTCAAGGGGCTGGTCTATGCCGGCAACGGCCTCGGCGAAATCTTCGGCGCGATGTCGCAGTTTGGCGACATCAAGGAAACCGGTGGCTTCGTGCAGGCCGGTTACAGCTTCACGCCGAGCTGGAGCCTGTATGCGTTCTACGCGTACAGCAAGCCGAACGCGGATGACGTGATCACCTGGCTAGGCAAGGGCTCGACCGGGTTGCTGCGCAATCGTCAGTCCGCGTTGAGTCTGCAGTATACCGCCGGTGCCTACGACCTCAGCGTCGAATGGATGCACGACAAGCTCGACTCCACCAGCAACGGCGTGGATCGCAAGACTACCGGCGGCAACCAGCTCAGCCTCAACGCGCTGTATCACTTCTGACGCGGCGGCATCACCCGACCCATGACGAGCTGCGGTCCGGTATGAGGGACGATACGCAGCTTTCGACTCCTCTTCGCGATCGTGGAGAGGGGCATCTCACGCTCTTTGGAGGGGAAAACAGCATGGCCACCACCGCGATCGATGGGCTTCCGGCGCTTGACGTCAATCACAAACGAGTGATCCTCGCATCCAGCCTCGGTACCGTATTCGAGTGGTACGACTTCTACCTGTACGGCTCACTGGCCGTGATCATCGGCAAGCAATTTTTCTCCGGGCTCAATGACGCCAGCCAGCTGGTGTTCGCGCTGCTGGCGTTCGCCGCCGGTTTTGCGGTGCGCCCATTCGGTGCGCTGGTGTTCGGCCGGATTGGCGATCTGGTCGGGCGCAAGTACACATTCCTGATCACCATCGTGATCATGGGCTTGTCGACGTTCTTCGTCGGCGTGCTGCCTAGTTATGGCTCGATCGGTGTGGCCGCACCGGTAATCCTGATCGCCTTGCGCATGCTGCAAGGCCTGGCGCTGGGCGGCGAATACGGTGGCGCCGCCACCTATGTGGCCGAACATGCACCGAAAGGCAAACGCGGCCTCTATACCAGCTTCATCCAGATCACCGCCACGTTTGGCCTGTTCCTTTCGCTGCTGGTGATACTGGGTTGCAAATGGCTGCTCGGCGACAAGTTCGACGACTGGGGCTGGCGCATTCCGTTTCTGCTGTCGTCGCTGCTGCTCGCGGTATCGGTGTACATCCGCCTGCAGCTGGCCGAGTCCCCGGTGTTCAAGCAGATGAAGGCAGAAGGCAAGCACTCGACAGCACCGCTCACCGAGTCGTTCGCGCGCTGGGGCAATCTCAAGCTGGTATTGCTGGCGCTGTTCGGCGCCACCGCGGGCCAGGCCGTGGTGTGGTATTGCGGCCAGTTCTACGCGATGTATTTCCTTGGCAGCACGCTGAAGATCGACGCCACTACCACGCAGTTGCTGATTGCTGCGGCGCTGCTGATCGGCACGCCGTTCTTCGTGGTGTTCGGTTGGCTGTCGGACAAGATCGGGCGCAAGCCAGTGGTACTGGCCGGTTGCCTGCTCGCCGCGCTGACCTACTTTCCGATCTTCAAGGGGCTTACCCATTACGGCAACCCGGCCATCGAGGCAGCCAGCGTCTCGGCACCGATCCGCGTGCAGGCCGACCCCGCCGGATGCAGCGTGCAGATCGACCTGATCGGCAAGAAGGTGTTCACCAGCTCCTGCGACATCGCCAAAAGTTACCTCTCCAAGCGTGGCGTGCCCTATGAAAACGTCGGCGCAGCAGCAGGCTCGGTGGCGGTGGTTTCGGTGGGCGGCAAGGATTTTCCCTCGTTCGAGGGTGGCGCACTGGCCAGGTCCGACTTCGAGGCGCGAAGCAAGGCGTTTGGCGAAAACGTCGGCAAGGCGGTGGCCGCTGTCGGCTATCCGCTCAAGGCCGATCCGGTGCAGTCAAACAAGGGCATGCTGGTCGTGCTGCTGACCCTGTTGGTGCTTTACGTGACGATGGTCTACGGACCGATCGCCGCGTGGCTGGTGGAGATGTTCCCGACCAGGATCCGCTATACCTCGATGAGCCTGCCTTATCACATCGGCAACGGCTGGTTCGGCGGGTTTCTGCCCTCGGTGTCGTTCGGTATCGTGGCGGCCACCGGCAACTTCTACGCCGGCCTGTGGTACCCGGTGGTGATTGCATTGATGACGTTCGTGATCGGCCTGCTGTTCGTGCGCGAGACCAATGACGTCGACATCACCGCGTGATCGTTTTCCGATCGCCACAAAAGACGCAGCGGTGCGAGCCGCTGCGTCTTTTGTGGCCACTGGTTCGATCAAGCGCGCTTGATCAGACCGATGAGCACCAGCAGCACGATCGCACCGATCATCGCGTAGACGATGCTGGTGACTATCGGGCTGCCGAGACTGAAGCCAATGCCGAGCATCGGCAGCAGCCAGCCGGCAAGAAACGCACCGACAATGCCGACCACGATATTGCCGAGCAGGCCGAAGCCGAAACCGCGCACGATCAGGCCGGCAAGCCAGCCGGCAATCGCGCCGATGAGCAGGAAGATGATCAAGCCGGTAGCAGTCATCACGTACTCCTAGGTTGACGTGGACGGACAGCGACGCGGTAGCCGGCGTCGCCAGCCAAGAGTCAGCTTTCGGATGTGGAGCGGTCGTGATTGAGCGGATCCTTGCCTTCGCGCAGCCGCCGCAGGTCGTACTCAGACAGATGATCGTCGCGCGCACTGCCGGCAATGCGCGCCTGCGCAAACGCCAGCGTGGTGGCGACGATGCCGAGCACACCGATCAGCAACCAGAAGCCCCAGGCACCGCCAGTGTGGCGAGTGAAGCACAGCACGAAAGCGAACACGGTAAGGACAAGCAGCAGCCAGCGCATGATGAGCC
>DASZCB010000623.1:0-5219 GCA_035943575.1 Rhodanobacter sp.
GCCGATGTGGATGGTGCACTGGCCGCCAGCGTGTTCCACTCGGGCGCGATCGCGATACCCGAACTCAAGCACTATCTGCACGGGCAAGGCGTAGCGGTCCGCCTGTGAGCAGCAAAGGACAACCAGCGATGAGCGATTCCAATTCCGACTTCAGCCGTCTCGACTGGGCCAAGGGCGACGGCCTGCTGCCGGCGATCGTGCAGCATTGGCTGAGCGGCGAGGTGCTGATGCTCGGCTACATGAATGTCGAAGCGCTGGCGCAGACGCAGGCTAGCGGCAAAGTCACGTTCTACAGCCGCAGCAAGGAACGCCTGTGGACCAAGGGCGAAAGCTCCGGCCACGTGCTGGCGCTGAAGTCGATCCGCATCGATTGCGACGCCGACACCTTGCTGGTGCAAGCCGAACCACACGGCCCAACCTGCCATCTGGGTACGTCCAGCTGCTTCGGCGAAGCCGTGCAGCCACCACTCGGCTTCCTCGCCGAACTCGACGCACTGGTCGCGCAGCGCCACGCCGAACGTCCTGATGGCAGTTACACCACCAAGCTGTTTGAAGCTGGCATTCGCTGCATGGCGCAGAAAGTCGGCGAAGAAGGTGTCGAGACGGCGCTGGCTGCCGTGGTGCAGGGTGATGCCGAGCTACTCGGCGAGGCAGCCGACCTGATCTTCCATCTCACCGTAGTATTGCGCGCGCGCGCGCTATCGTTGACTGATGTCGCTGTGTTGTTGGCCGAGCGACATACCCAACACAGCAAACAGTGACGGCGGGAAGGGTCAATCGAATGTCCGCTGTCGACCAAGAACAGACGTTGGTCGGGTGTGAATTCTATTTCTGGCATAAGTTAGAAGGTGTTCACGGGTACCGTGCGTGAAGCTGGAGGCATTACGCGACGCAAGCGTCGTCACATGGAAGTGACGGCCAGCAGGGTGAACCCGTTCTAAACATCTGATGCGTTAAGCAGGATAATGTGTTAAGCAGGGCGTCGACGTCGGGGAAAGCCGGGAGCCGTAGCTATGAACATCACGATCCGCCAGCGGATTATTCTTAGCTTTGCCGTGATTCTCGCTGTGATGCTACTGATGGGTGGTATTGCCATCCAGCGGCTGCTTCGTATCGAAGCGGACGGGGCCGTCCTGCAACGAGACGCTCTCCCGGGGATGTATGCCGCCGACCAGCTGCAATTCGAATGGGCGGCGAATCAGTCGTTGCTGCGAGCGCACATGCTCGCCGCCGACGAGGCCGCGATGACCCGAATCGAAGAACAGCTGCGTACCAACGGCGCCACCTTCGACGCGGAGCTTGGCCGCTACGAGGCGACCATCTTCACGGCCGATGAGCGCAAGGACTTCGATGCATTGAAGCGGGCCAGCGCGCTGTATCTCGCCGCGCTGCCCGAGGTGATTCGGCTGAGCAGGACACGTAGCGACGCAGCCCGAGAATTCCTGCGACTTCGCATGGATCCGGCGTTCGAACAGGCCAGCGCGATAATCGCGCGGATCGAAGACTCCAACCACAGCGATGCCTTTGCCGTCACGGAAGGTATCGCCAAGACAGCGGCGGCCGCGGAAACCGGTATCCGAGTGATCTGGCTGACCCTCTTCGGTGCGCTCGTGCTGGCGGTCCTGATCGGTTTTTACCTGCTCAAGGCCATTAGCCAGCCGTTGCACCTGCTCGGTCGGGCAGTGGAAGTGATGGCCAAGGGCGACTTCAGCGGGCGTCTGGCGTTGGCGCGCACCGACGAATTCGGAGTGCTGGCGCAAGGCTACGACCGCATGGGTAACGATCTGTCGGCGTTGGTGGGGCAGGTCCAGACCTCCGGCATTCAGGTCAATTCGTCGATCAATGAGATCGCTGCGACGCTGCGCGAGCAGCAGGCCACCACCACCGAGATTGCCGCCACTACTACCGAGATCGGCGCGACTTCGCGCGAAATCTCGGCCACCTCCAAAGAGCTGGTCCGCACGATGAGTGCGGTGGCGTCCGGTGCGGAACAGACCGCCGCGCTCGCCAGCGACGGCCAGTCCGGGCTGGTGCAGATGGAGGAGACCATGGGCCGAGTCATGGAAGCCACCGCGTCGATCAACGCCAAGCTCGCCGTCCTCACCGAAAAGGCCGGCAACATCAGCCAGGTCGTCACCGCCATCACCAAGGTGGCCGACCAGACCAATCTGCTCTCGCTCAACGCCGCGATCGAAGCGGAGAAAGCCGGCGAATACGGTCGCGGCTTTTCGGTGGTGGCCACGGAAATCCGTCGTCTGGCCGATCAGACCGCGGTGTCGACGCTCGACATCGAGCAGATGGTGCGCGAGATCCAATCGGCGGTGTCAGCCGGCGTCATGGGCATGGACAAGTTCTCCGAAGAGGTTCGTCGTGGCACCAACGACGTGCGCCGGGTCGGCGAACAACTGTCGCAAGTGATCCAGCACGTGCAGGCGATGGTGCCGCGCTTCGAGTCCGTCAACGAAGGCGTGCAGGCGCAAGCCACCGGCGCTGAGCAAATCACCCAGGCGCTAGCGCAATTGAGCGAAGCCGCGCAGCAGACAGTCGATGCCTTGCGACAGTCGAACCAGGCGGTCGACGAGCTGCACCAGGTCAGCGCGGGGCTGCGCGACGGTGTCTCGAAGTTCAAGCTGCAGGCGTAGAGGAAGCAATAAGAGGTCGGACACCGCCGGGATGAAGCCGCACAATGGAGAGCGACGGCATGCTGTTCCTGCTATTCCAACTGGGGGAGGATCGTTACGCGATCGAGGCGGCGAAGGTCACCGCTGTGCTGCCGCTAGTGGTTCCCAAGGCCATCCCGGGCGCGCCCGCAGCGGTGGCCGGTGCCTTCGACTATCACGGCACCTTGGTACCGCTGATCGACTTGAGCCAATTGGCGCTCGGCCGGCTGGCACAGCCGCGCCGAAGCACACGGATCATCATGGTGGGGTATCCGGTGGATGGCGATACACATCCGCTTGGGCTGATCGCGGAAAACGCGTCGGAAACGCTGGTGCGCGACCCCGCCGAGTTCGTGCCGAGCGGTGTGCGCAGCGACGGTGCGCCGTACCTGGGTCCGATCGTTTCGGATTCGCGCGGCATCGTGCAGTGGGTGCAGATCGATCAACTGCTCCCGGACGTGGTGCGCGATCTCCTGTTCAAGCAGCCGGCCGTCAGCTGATGCCTTGGACCGATTTCAAGGTGTGGCTCAAGGAAACGATAGGGTTGGATTCGGCGACCGTCGGATCATCAGCGGTCGAGCGGGCAGTCAAAACCCGAATGGCGGTCTGCGCGCTGCACGACATCGCAAAGTATTGGAACTTTGTACGAGCCTCGGCGATCGAGCAGCAGGAGCTCATTGAGGCCGTGATCGTGCCGGAAACCTGGTTCTTCCGTGATCGCGATGCGTTCGCGGCGCTGGCTCGGGTGTTCGATGGCGATTGGCTCGCCGCGCAGCCCAGCAACATCCAGCTCCGGTTGCTGAGCCTACCCTGCTGCTCGGGGGAGGAGCCCTACTCGATGGCAATGGCCTTGCTGGATGCGGGGTTTCCCGCGGCGCGCCTGCGTGTGGATGCTATCGATATCAGCGAACAGGCGCTGGCCAAGGCGCGACGCGGACTGTACGGCAGCAACTCATTCCGCGGCCACGACCTGGAATTCAGGGAGCGTCATTTTGAATCAATCGCCGGCAAGTGGCAGCTGTCGGAGGCGGTGCGCAAGCATGTGCGCTTTGAATGGGGCAACGTCCTCGCTCTCGATGCGCTGAAGGGCGAAGCGGTTTACGACGCCATCTTTTGCCGGAACCTGCTGATCTATTTCGACGAAGACACCCAAGTCCGCGCCGTCGGCGTGTTGTCGGGTTTGCTGCGCGCCGAAGGGGTGGTCTTTGTCGGCCCGGCCGAAACGGGCCTGATGTTGAACCTGGGCTTCGCCTCGGCGCAGATGCCGATGGCGTTCGCGTTTCGTAAGCCCGAGACCAAACGGCCGAGTCAGCCGGCACCGCACGCCTTGCCATCTGCGCGATCGGCGGTAGCACGCTCGAAGGCGGCAGCAGCCGCCGTGCCTAAGCGTGCTGTTCGGCACGCGACGACTGCAGTCCCGCCGCCCGTGGTCGAATCCGACCTTGAGGAAGCGCAAAGACTCGCCGACGCCGGCCGCTTTGCCGACGCGGCCGCGGCTGGCGAGGCGTATCTCAACGCGCACGGGCCGTCGGTGCAGGCGCTTTACTTATTGGGTTTGATCCACGGCGCGACAGGGCACCGCGCACGCGCAGAAGACCATTTCCGCAAGGCGCTGTATCTGCAACCCGATCACTTGGAGTCCTTGGTGCACCTGGCATCGCTGCTGGAGGCCAAAGGCGATGTAGTCGGTGGCCAGCGAATGCGTCTGCGCGCACGGCGCTGTGGCGAGGCGGCGAGCTGACATGACCAGCCCGCGACCAGCACGCAGCGTTGCCTCCCTCGTCGCCGAGTTACTCGATCGTGGCCTCGACGATGCCGAGCTACGTGAAGCGACAAAGCATGTCGCACAGACAGCGGCTGGCCAGGAGTTACTCACCCGTTCGACGTTCATCTTTCGTTTGGGCCTGGAGTGGTTCGGATTGCCCACGTCGGTGGTCGACGAGGTCGTGGAAACAAGGGCGATTCACACGCTGCCGCATCGACGCGAAGGTACGATGCGGGGCCTTGTGAACGTGCGAGGACAACTAACGATTTGCCTCGCCTTGGAGCAGCTGTTCCAGCTCGGCGCACCCACTAGCCCAGTGCGCACTCGTCAAAGCGTGTTGAGTCGACGGCTAGTGGTAGTGGCGATGCAAGGCCATCGCCTGGCCTTCGAGGCCGAAGAGGTGCACGGCAGCCACCGTTTCGACCCGGACAGCCTGCGCAGCGTGCCGGCCACGGTTGCCAAATCGGTGGCCAGTTTCACCACGGACCTGCTGCCTTGGCGTGATCACACGGTGGGGTTGCTCGATGCCGAGCTGCTGTTCCATGCACTGGCGCGGAGGCTTGGATGAGCACGGGAAACCTCAGCGACTATTCGATGCACGATCTGTTCCGCATGGAAACGGAGGGGCAGGGGCAAGTCCTGACGGACGGATTGCTCGCGCTGGAGCGCGCGCCCACTTCCGCCGCCGGGCTCGAAGCCTGTATGCGTGCCGCGCACTCGCTAAAAGGCGCGGCGCGCATCGTCGGGCTGGTGGCCGCCGTCGTCGTCGCCCATGCGATGGAGGACTGTCTGGT
>DASZCB010000624.1:0-1636 GCA_035943575.1 Rhodanobacter sp.
AGCCACAGCGCGCAGCCATTTCGGCAGGCGATTCCGAAGTCGCGGAAGCGCGACGTATCGCCCAAGCAGCAAGCGACACCTTCTCACGGCGTTTTCATGAAACCGCTTTCGAGGCGTCGGCCGTGCAAAACCTTGGCGTCAAACTGCCGAGCGATTGGACCGGCCAGGTCCAAATCAAAGGTGCTGTCGCGCGCGATGGTCAGGTCGAGTGGGCAGAGAATGCCGGCGTCGAGCCAGAGTTTTACGGCGTGTACGCGCGCAAGGAAGACAGCACCTTTCAGTGGCTGGCCGACTATCCCACCGAACAGCAAGCGCAGGACATGGCCGACCGCCTAGCGGTGATCGACGCCTATTCCCTGGCGAACGAATACGAGCAGGCGGCACGCTTGGCGCGTATCGCCGAGGAACGAGTGGTGCGCGATCCGAACAGCACCGACGAGGACCGTGCAGCAGCCCGTGAGGTGCGGGATGCGGCCGAAGCGGCGGCCGCCATCAATGATGATGAATTGCAGCAGCGTGTCGCGCAGTTCGAGCGAGAAGATGCGCAACAGGCTGCGACAGTCCCAACCGTCACAGCAGCGCAAGCGAGTAAGACGTACATCGAGGTGCCGTTCAAGGAAAAAGACGAGGCGAAGGAATTAGGGGCGCGCTGGGATCGCCAGGTGCAATCCTGGTACGTGCCGGCCGGGACTGATGCGGCCCCGTTCGCCAAATGGGCGCAGGGAGCCGCTACGGCAGCGGCAGAGGGCCAAGGCGAGGACCAGGGAGCCAAGAGCCAGGCCGGCCAGCAGAAGCCGTCCCAGGACCGCCAGTACCTGGCCGTGCCATACGGCGAGCACCAGGCCGCCAAGGCGGCAGGCGCGCTTTGGGACAAGGGCGCGAAGTCATGGTATGCCGGCCCGAAGGCCGATGCCGCAGCACTGGCCCGTTGGCAACCCGAAAACGTGCCGGTCCAGCAAGGCCCAGCCATGACGCCCGAACAGGAATTTGCCGACGCACTGAAAACCATGAAGTGCGTTGTTTCCGGGGAACACCCGATCATGGACGGCAAGAAACACCGCATCACCGTCGAGGGCGAGAAGCACAGCGAAAACTCGGGATCGGGTTTCTATGTCGGTCACCTGGACGGGCATCCGGCCGGCTATATCAGGAACAACAAGACCGGCGTCGAGATGAAATGGAAAAGCAAGGGCTATTCCCTCAACCCGGAAGAAAAGGCCGTCATGCAGGCCGAGGCTGCAACGAAGCTGGCCGCGCGTGAGGCCACCCAGCAGCGCGACCAGGAACAGGCCGCGCAGCGCGTCGGCAAGCAGATGGCCGAGCTGGTGCCGGTCACCACGCCAACGCCCTATCTGCAAGCCAAGGGCGTCGAGCCGCAGGCTGGCGTGTTCACTGACCGCGAGGGCAAGAAAACCTACATCCCGGCCACCGACGAAAACGGCAAGCAGTGGACCACGCAGTACATCCAGGAAGACGGGACAAAGCGATTCGCCAAGAGCAGCCGCAAAGAAGGCTGCTTTCACGCGATCGGCGGCCTGGACGCGATCGCCGCTGCACCGGCACTTGTCATCGGGGAAGGCTACGCTACGGCCGCCAGTGTCTCCCAGGCGCTCGGCTACGCCACTGTGGCCGCGTT
>DASZCB010000625.1:0-4510 GCA_035943575.1 Rhodanobacter sp.
AGCGCCGGGCTCTCCGCCTGCCTGCTGGTGTCGCGCGGCATCTGCACGCCCATGCTGCGGTACACGTCGGAGACGAAACCGCTGCAGTCGCGACCGTCGTACGCATGGCCCCAACCGTAGCGCTCACCGAGGAACTTGAACGCCTGGCCGATGATGTTGGCCGGTGTCAGCGGCAGATAGTCGCCCGCCGTGTCGGCGTTCTTCTGCAGCAGCGCCGGGGAGAACTGCAGCTTGCCGTCGGCGCCGCGCAGCGGCAGCTGCAGCGTATACGCGGCATACGGCGTCTGGCCGTTGACCGGTTGATCCGCGGGCAGATCGGTCTGAAGTGGCACTCGCGTGCTCATGTCGAGCGGCAGTTGCGAGACGCCTGGAACCTCACGCGTGAATACGGTGCGCTCGGTGGCGCCGGTAATCACCCGATACGGCGTCTTGTCGGCATAGCCAAAGATTTGCACGGCACTGCCTTCGGCCACGTTTTCTTTCTCGGTCCACGCGGCATAGCGCGGACTCACCACGAACAGCCAACGACCGTCGCGACTGGCGTGCACGACCACAACCGGTACGCCGGGAAACTCGGCAGTTTCCTGGAACCGGTCGATGTCGGTATCGCCCTTCGAGTTGAACACGCGCAAGTGGGTCGGAAAGCTGCGGAACGACGCGCGACGCACCACCAGCCCGTAGCGTGTGGCCTGCTGCGCGGGGATGTCGGACAGCGCGAGATTGTCGACCAGCGTATCCAGCATCGCCGACGAAACGGGTTGGCCGTCGACGTCGTACAGCGGCTGCTTCGGCCGCTCCGACAGCTCGTTGATCCAGCTCACCACCCGCTCGCGCGTCAAGGTTTCCGGCAACGTATGCAGGTCGTGCATCGAAGGGTCGATCTGCAACAGCTTCGCATTCTCTGCCGCGATCGCGGCACGATCGAGAATCACGCGATCGGGCTGCTCCTGCCGGCTGATCCAGTACGCCGGCGTGAGCTGCGCATCGCCCACGCCGATCACGCCCGAGGGCGGGACCGTCATCGGTGCGGCATCGCGCGCCTGCAGCGATGCCGCAACGAGACCCAGCGCAAGAATAGCTGCCGCAAACATTGGGGGTCGCATTTTCATGGTTCCTTGTTGAGACGGCATCACGTGCCCGCCAACATCGGCAGCACGGACACCACCAGCAGACCAAAGTCGGCTGCAACACGCAAACTGCCGACTAGAACGCCAGTACCTGATCGGTATACGTCTCAACCAGCGCGCTAAACGGCCGACCATCGCCGGCGAACAGCAACGCACGATGCTGCAGCAGCAGATGCGGCATCACCAGCGGACCTGCAGCCGGCTGCGCCTGCGCGCGATGCAACTCCCAGCCGGCGGGCAACGGTGACCATAGCAAGTCGGCGCTCAAGGTCTTGCGGCGAAAATGCAGCGGCTGCACCACCTTGCCGAACGGCACCTCACCGCTGTCGAGCTGGCGATTCATCGCTACCGTCAACCGGTTCGGCAGATACCAGTTGTCCGCTTCGGACAGCACGTGATCGCCACAGGTCAGCTGCACCCGGCGATACTTCACCGGCTCCTTCACATCGATCGCCAACTGCGTGCGCAACTCCGGTGACAACGGCTTGTCCACGCCACGCACGCGTTGCGCGATGACACGCGCCGGCGACGCCATGTGATGTACGCCACACCAGCGCTCCAGCGTCAGCGTGGCACTGTCGTGGCTGAGCAGGTCGGCATTGAGGGTTTGCAGGAGTGCCAGCGCCTGGGCGCGGGCTAGCGGCGTGTCGGACCATTTTGGTACTGCGGCATCGCGCGCGATGACAGCGTTGCAGCCGATCATCGACAGCGCCGCGGACAGACACGCCCACCGGTAACACTTCACAATCCCTTCGCCGCCTGTGCCACTGCGCGGAACAGCGCGCGACCCTTGTTCATCGTCTCCTCCCACTCGGCGGCGGGATCGGAGTCGTAGACGATACCGGCACCCGCCTGGACGTGCAGACGGCCGTTCTGGATCACTGCGGTGCGGATCGCGATGGCGGTGTCGGCGTCGCCCCACCAGCCGATCCAGCCGATCGCGCCGGCGTAGATGTTGCGTTTGTACGGCTCCAGCTCCTGGATGATTTCCAGCGCGCGGATCTTCGGCGCGCCGCTGAGCGTGCCGGCCGGGAACGTGGCTTTCAGCACATCCATGTAGCTGAGGTTCGGCTTCGCGGTGCCCTGTACCTGCGAGACGATGTGCATCACGTGCGAGTAGCGCTCGATGGCAAATGAATCGCTGACCTCGACGCTACCGGTCTCGCTGATGCGGCCGATATCGTTGCGGCCCAGATCGATCAGCATCACGTGCTCGGCGCGCTCCTTCGGGTCGGCTAGCAGTTCGGCTTCCAGCGCCTGATCCTCCTCTTCCGTCGCACCGCGCTTGCGCGTGCCGGCGAGCGGACGCACCACCACCTTGCCGTCCTTCAGCCGCGCCAGGATTTCCGGCGAGGAGCCGACGATCTGTGTATCGCCCAGATCGACGAAGTACATGTACGGCGACGGGTTCAACGCGCGAAGTGCGCGGTACACGTCGACCGGTCGCGCGTTGAAACCCACGCTGAGTCGCTGCGACGGCACTACCTGGAAGATGTCGCCGGCGCGGATGTATTCCTTCGCGCGCTCGACCATCGCTTCGAATTCTGGTTTGGTGAACGAGGACTTGAAATCGCTCTCGTCCAGCGCGATCGACTGGGTAAGCTGCGGATACGAGGCACCGCCCTGACGCAGCCGGTAGACCAGCGCATCGAGCCGGCGCTGCGCCTCTGCATACGCCTGCGGCTGCGACGGGTCGGCGTGCACGATCAGATAAAGGCGCCCCTTGAGGTTGTCGAATACCGCGACCTCCTCGGCCAGCATCAGCAAGACATCGGGCGTGCCCAGCTCGTCGGCACGATCCCATTGCGCCAGCCGGGGCTCGATGTAGCCGATCGTCTCGAAACCGAAGTAGCCGACCAGGCCACCGCTGAACGCGGGCAGTTGCGGCAGCCTCGGCACGTCGTACTGCTGGCGCAACTTTTCGATCTCGCCGAGCGGATCGTCGAGATGACGGCGCTCGGTGACCTCACCCGAATCCTCCACTTCCAGCTCGTGGCCGCGCAGGCGATACACCCGCTTCGCTGGCAGGCCGATGATCGAATAGCGCCCCCAGGTGGCGCCGCCCTCGACCGATTCGAACAGGAAGGTGTACGGGCCATCGGCTAGCTTCAGGTACACCGACAGCGGCGTGTCGAGGTCGGAAAACACCTCGCGCACCAGCGGTATGCGCGTATGCCCTTGGGCAACCAGCGCGTCGAATTCGTCTCGGGAGATCACGTCGTCGATCCACACATGGAAGGCCCATCAAGATAGCAGCCCATGCTCCAGCGATCACGCGTCTCCCGGTTTCCTTGATATGACACAGGCACCGGCTTACTCTCGCGTCGGGGAAATCAGGAAAATCAGCATGAGCCGCTCTCGTGTCGCCATCCAGGTCGAAGGCCGGGGATTCGATGGCCAACATCCGAGTTCGGTGAACGAACGTGTCGAAGATCGCTGGCAATCTGCCAGCCGCCGCAGGCAAACGTACCGATGCGTCTTCCGCACCGCAAACAAGCATTTGTGATTCTCGATATCAGCCGCGGCCACCACGGTTGTGCACGCGCCGCATGCACACCGCGATGTGACCGGCATCCTGGCGACACGCGGGCAGTACCATTACAACGAAAGGGGAATTCATCGTGACAGCGGACGACCGGATATGGATTGGCCAGAACAACCAGAAATACGGCCCTTACAGTGAGGCAGACATCCACCAGTGGATAGCGGAGGGCAAGCTGGCGCCGGATGCACTGGCGTGGCGGGACGGCATGGAGAATTGGGTTCCGCTCAGCAGCATGTTTGCCGCGACTGCGGGCGCATCTGCGCCGCCGCCACTGCCGGCTTCCGGTGGCGCGCCCCTTTTCCTGGCCGGGTCACCACAGGCCGCTGGCGATCGGAGTTATGGTCCGCCCGAATCCGACGCCACTGCGCGCGCGGCCTTCCCGGCGCCACCGTCGCTGCACTGGGGCTTGGTGCTGCTGTTTACGATGCTCACATTGGGGATATTCGGCCTCGTCTGGCCATTCATCCAGGCCGGCTGGATTCGCAAGATCGATAATCGAAGTAACGCGAGGCTGCTCATCGGCATTGCCCTCGCCTGCTTCGTCGTCGGTTATGCCATGCAGATCGGCGGCACCCTGTCGGCCGCAAGCGCGCTACGCAGTGGGAACACCGATGTCGGTGCCGGCATTGCCCTGCTGGGTGGCATGCTGCTGTTGAGCTATTGGGTTCTGTACCTCGTCGCGTACTTCTCGATGGCCGGATCCATCCGCCGCAGCCCGGCGACGCGTGGCCTGCCGGTGGAGATTGGCGGCGTTACCCTGTTCTTCTTCACCATGTATTACCTGCAGAGCCAGCTGAGCTGGTTAGCGCGCTGGAAAGAAACCGGCAGAACCACGCCG
>DASZCB010000626.1:0-2640 GCA_035943575.1 Rhodanobacter sp.
CAGTAAAGCGATGTCCGCCATCCATGCAAGAATTGGTAACACCTGTTGCCGTTCCTTTTCCTTCCATGCAGTTGAAACCGGCTTCAGAACGTCGCTGTTCACTAAGAGTGATTCGCCGCATTGTGCGCAGCAAAACGGCTGGAGACTACCCTCGACGGCAAAACCCGAAAACGTCCCATGGCAGTGAGGGCACCGATCCGTTAAAGATGTTCTATGAATCGGACATCGAGCTACGCCTATCATTTGATGAGCGAGGCTGTGATAGCCCCGTGCTAAGCAGGCGTTACAGAAGCGGAGGTTCTCCGAAAGCGCCAAGTGGGCAAACGGTCCCAAGAGGGGCCTTCCGCTGCGCCGATAGAGCGCATCCAGCAGGTTGCCTGCAACGTCGTCGTGATAGCCGCAACGAGTCGATGCAGTCGGCCCCAGCCAGCTGGTGTCGACGAATCCATGAGGCTTTGGTAGCGGAGGTGGCAACGGGCTTCTGTCCGGTCCCAACGCCATCTTGAGAAGCCATGGCGGTGCGGTCGCATTTAGCCACGCCACCTTTTGAAGAAGTCCCCAAGGCGAATCATACCGGGCGAGGAATGCGTCGTTCCAAACGATCATCCGGGTGGCCTAGGTCTATTTCTTTTTGCGAAGCGTGGGCATGCGCTCCACATACCCGCTCATCTGGATGGCCGCCATCCAGTCCTCATCCGTCAGCTCGAACGATGTGCTGTCGCGTTTCTTGGTCGCCATCGCGAGTTCGCACAAGGTCAACGCGATCCACTGCATCGCAATGCCGCCGGCCCCCTTGGTCGTTGGCGAGGATTGGATGAAGGCCAGCCACAGCGCGTCGGCATGCCGCTCGAGCCGCAGTCCTGCGGCAAATGCGTACGGCCATACAAACTGGGTGTACGGCCATCCGGTACCCGGCGGAAATTCAGACGCCGTGTCGCAAGCCCGTAACGCGGTGGCCAAATCCGCGGCACTGCGAATACCCTCGAACTCGACCACCTGCTGCATGTACCGGATGACCAGATCGGATCGTCCCGTCGCGACTAGCTCGTCCCGTCGTGTCAGCAGTTCCTGCTGGCCAAACAGCACCACTGTGACGCGGACCCCCTGCGTCGTAAGCCAATTGACGATGTTCTTCAGCCAGTCAAGCACATTTTCGCGCAGGTGTTGGGCTTCGTCTAAAACCATAAACAGGTGCGAGCGAGGTGCTGACGCCGCGTAAAGCGCACGCTTGAGCTGCGTCCGACGCGCTGCCAGTGTTCGCGCCACCGGCAGCTCATAGTCCATCTCCGCGAGGAGGTCCTCCAGGAACTGTTCTTCGTCGGTGTAGTCTTTTCGTTTCGCCTCATAGACGAAAAATCCGGATCCCGGAAAGTCTTGCGTCAGCAAGGAAGAAAGGCATTCAATGCAGAACGATTTGCCAGTCGTAGGATGCGCCCAGAATGCGATTGACGAACGCTGCCGAGATGCCGTTCGCTTGACCAGCTCTCGTGTCCACAGCACCGAGCGCGTTGGCAGTTTGCAAGAGGCGCTGACAAATGGGTGTTGTGCCCACAGGTCATCGCGCGCCTTTAATAGGGCCGCACTTGGCGGCGCTTTCAATGATTGGTCGGTCACGGCCGCCCCCTAGTTCCAGGCCTTCACGTCGATGGGCAACGTGAGAGATGTGCGTTTTGCCACGTCGGAAGCCGGCAAGACCCGAAGCGCCTTTCCCGCGCGATCTACCGGCACATCGATGGCGGAAACGGACACATGGCAGCGCCGCATTTCTTCAGCCAGTTGTGTTCCCTCGCGAGTGATCTTCGGTCGATCATCCCGTCCGCCGTGCTCGACTGCCTGCTGGGCGAGTAGCTGTAGCCACATCACCACAGGATCGTCTGCTTTCGACAAACGCAAATCGCCTGTACGGATCATCGCATTGATCTGGCGCCTTGCTTCACGGGAATGTGGTGTGTGCGCCCAGCGCCCTTGAGCATGAACCACGCCGAGGGGCGAGCCGTCTTCCAGATAGGCCTGGAACGCTTGAATGTTGTCGGCGTCGACGTGCATGCGCACTTTGCGACCGATGAGGCACCATCGGTTCGCCAGCTCAGGGTTGGTGTAGGCGACGCCATCGAGATAGATATGAGGACGGACACCCTTCTTTTGGCTTCCTCCGATACGACCTGTTTCGAGCTCAATATCGAGAGGCGGTTCATGAGGTAGCGGTCGCGGAATCACCGGGGTTATGAATCCCAGGGCCTCGTCATCGATTACGCTCCGCAAATAGTCCAGTCCACCAACCCCAAAATTGGCCTTGCCGGGTTTTGTGTTGTAATCGGCGATCACTGCTTCGATGAGATCGAGTACCGCCGCCATCGTCATTCGATGTTTCGCTGCTTTTGCCTCGGCGTCCATGCGCAGCGGATCCAGAGAATTCGATCCCGTCGTCGATGGAACCCGATGAAAGCCCGCACGACAGAGCTGGCGAAAAATCAATTCGACAATTGGGCGGCGCTCAAAACGGCGAACCGGACCAAAATTCAATGCACAGCCCACGGTCGATCGAATGCGGCCCACGACATCGTAGGCTAGGTGTACTAACGCGTTATCGATAAGCAATTTGCCCCATCCACAGCGCTTCAACTCAGCAATGCACCCGGA
>DASZCB010000627.1:0-1957 GCA_035943575.1 Rhodanobacter sp.
GTGACATGCGTGACTTGATGTTTGGCGATTACGCCTGCAAGTGCGTCGCCGGGTAACAACTGGTCCTTCGACGCGAGCACCAGTGCTGCGCCGCACAGCAAGGTCATGCAGCATTCCGAGAACGCCGCATCGAAACTCAGCGAGGCGAATTGCAGCACGCGGCTGTGTGGCTGCACGCCGAAGCGTTCAATCTGCCCGCTGGCCAGGCTGGTAATGCCGGCGTGGGTAACAACCACACCTTTAGGACGGCCGGTGGAACCGGAGGTGTAGATGACGTAAGCGGCGTTCCGCGCGCGCAAGGGCTGGCGGCGCTGCGCCTGTTCCGGATTCGCGGTATGTTGTGCCGCGATGGCTTGCACGGTTTCCGGCGCATCCAGTAATAGCGCAGACACCGGATGATCGGGCAGGCTTTGCAAGGTTTCGCGATTGGTGATCAGTACGACCGGCCGCGCGTCGTCCAGCATGTAGGCCAGCCGCTCGGGCGGATACGCCGGATCGAGCGGTACATAGGCCGCACCGGTTTTGACGATGCCGAGCATCGCTACCAGCATCTCCAACGAACGCGGCAGAGCCAACGCAACGCGATCTTCGGGACCGATACCTTGCGCGATCAGCAAGCGCGCCAGCCGATTGGCTCGGGCATTGAGTTGCGCGTAGCTGAGGTTGTTCTCTCCAAAGATTGCCGCGATGGCATCCGGTGTCGCGGCCACTTGCCGTTCGAACAGCTCCGGCAGTGTGGCTTCGCCGACGTCCTTCGTGCTCGCATTCCATGCCAGGAATTGCTGGCGTTCATCGGCATTGAGTAGCTCGATCTCGCCGATGCGGAGTTGCGGTTGGGCGGCAATAGCGTCGAGAAGGTCGACCCAGCGCCGCGTCAGTGCTTCCACCGTGTCGGCGTCGAACAGGTCGGTGGCGTATTCGATAAAGCCGTGCAGCCCCTGCGGCGAGCCGTCGTCGGCCTGCGCTTCGACAATGTTGAACAGCAGGTCGAGTTTGGCGGTGAGGAAATCGGCCGGTTCGACCGATAGTTGCAACCCTGGCAACGCCAGTTTCGCGTGCTCGGCGTTCTGCAGCACGATGCCGACCTGGAACAGCGGATGATGCGAGGTGGAGCGAGCGGGATTAAGTAGCTCCACCAGCCGCTCGAACGGCGCATCTTGATGAGCATAAGCAGCGAGCGCGTTTTCGCGCACCTGTCCCAGTAATTGCGTGAAGTCGGGGTTGCCGGAGGTGTCGGTGCGCAGCACCAAGGTGTTGACGAAGAAGCCGATCAGCTCATCCAGCGCTTGATCGGTACGGCCGGCGATGGCACCGCCGATGGCGATATCGTTGCCTGCACCCAGCCGCGTCAGCAACGCGGCCAGACCGGCCTGCAGCACCATGAACAAGGTGGCTTGATGCTCACGTGCCAGACGTAGAAGGCGGCTATGCAACGACGCATCGATATGCAGCGCGACTTGCCGTCCGCGATGACTGGCAATCGTGGGGCGTGGACGATCCGTCGGCAAGGCGATGCAATCGGCCACTCCATCCAGTCGCTGTTTCCAGTAGCGGAATTGCTGGCTGAGCAGGCTGCTCGGATCGTCCTCGCTACCGAGCAAGGCATGCTGCCACAGCGTGTAATCCGCGTATTGCACGGGTAGCGGCGTCCACGTCGGCGCGCGGCCTTCCAATCGCGCCGTGTAGGCGTGCGCGACATCACGTGCCATCGGTGCGAACGATCCGCCATCGCCGGCAATGTGATGCAACACGAGCATCAGCACATGTTCCTGTTCGTTCAACTGGAACAGGTGGGCGCGCAACGGAATGTCCTGCGAGAGATCGAAACCGTACAGGGCCACTTCCGCCAATGCTGACGGCAGGGCGTCAGCATCGACCCTTTCCGCTGTCAGCGGCAGTTCGACGTCGTGCGCATCGAGAATCTTTTGCGCGGGTACGCCGTCGATCTCCACGAACA
>DASZCB010000628.1:0-7552 GCA_035943575.1 Rhodanobacter sp.
CCCGCGAGCATGGCCGGCTCGGCGTGGTGGCGCGCGGCGTGCGCGGTGAACGCGCGCGCTTGCGCCGGGCCCAGCTGGAACCGTTCCAGCCGCTGGCGATGGATCTGCTGTTGCGTGGCGAGATGGCTACGCTGACCGCGATCGAGGCGATCGGAACCCCATTGCGCCTGCAGGGCGACGCTGGCCTCGCCGGGCTGTATCTCAACGAACTGGTGGTACGTCTGACCGGTCGGCAGGATCCGTTTCCGCGACTGTTCGACGCTTATGCGCAGACCCTGGCTCGGCTAGGTGCGGGCGAATCGCTGGCGTGGAGCCTGCGCCGTTTCGAGCGTGACCTGCTGGAGGCGATCGGCTACGGCCTGCAGCTGCAGCACGATTCGGAAACCGGCGATGCCTTGCGGCCGAACGCGTCCTACCGCTATCTGGTCGAGCAGGGTGCCGTGCCATGTACCGCCAGCCATGCGCACGCCTTGCGCGGCAGCGACCTGCTGGCGCTGGAGCAGGATCGGATGCCCGACAACATCGGCCTGAAAGCCTTGCGCGACATGATGCGCGAGGTCATCCGTTTCCATCTCGGCGGTGGCGAATTGCGCGCGTGGCGAGTGCTGGCGATGGCGGTTTCGCGCCGTTAGGGATGCTCTCACGGTGACGCCTACGTAGAATTGGTCAGAGCATTCTTAGTTGTCCAGCGCCTGCAGCGTGGCCAGCAACGCCTTGCGGAAACGTGCCAGTACGGTCGGTGTCGCGCCGTGTTGCGACAGCTGTTGCTGCAGCAGGATGGTTTGCGATGACAGCGCGGCAGCACCGCAGAAGCCGCAGGACGAGCGCAGCCGATGCAACCGTTCGCTGAAGCCGGCATGGTCACGGCTCAGCCCATCCAGCTCCTGCAGCAGCAGGGCCAGTTCCTCGCGCAACAGCAGCCGCAGCGCACGCATGGTGGTGGTGTCACCGCTGCTGGTCAGCGCGGAGCGGTCATCGAGTACGCAGACGTCCTGGCGATCCGGTTGCACCAACGCGAGCATGCGCTGCAGATCGGCCACGCCGCAGGGTTTCAGCAGAATATCGCTGAAGCCGGCGTCGAACAGCGGCTGGCGGTCGGCTGGTTGCAGCTCGGCGGTGGTGGCTACTGCGATGCTTTCCGTCGAGTGTGCCAGCGCGTCGCCACGCAGCGCCTGCAGAATCTTCAGCGCACCGGCGCCCGGCATGCGGCAGTCCAGCAACAGCAGGTCGAAGGTTTCGGTGCGGGCGCGTTCCAGCGCTGTCATGCCATCCGCGCAGGCTTCGGGTTCCGCGCCCAACGAGAGCAATCCATCGCACAGGAAACGGCAGCTGCCAGGGTCGTCGTCTGCCACCAATACGCGCGGATAAGCGGGGTAGGCAGGGTCAAGATGAGGTTCGGCGAAGGTGCTGGTCATGACGAAATCCTTGTCGTTCAGCTTAATTTGGCAGAATGGCGCGACATGCGCTCGACATCAAGCCATCTTTTGCTGATTTGCTGCCTCCTGCTGGCCGGCTGGGCACTGCCTGCGCGGGCGGATGTGCTGCTGACGGCGAAGTCGGTCAACCTGCCCGGCGTGCGCCTGCAGACGGTAACCGCAAGGTTCGCGGACGCTGCCGGCGGTGGACTGCAGCTGCAGCTGCGTGTCGGTCAGGCGGATGTGCCGGCGATGGGCTGGCGCCGGTTGGGCCTGACCCTCGACGGCAACTTGAAGCGGGACGATCGCCTGCGCTGGATCCTCGACGGTAACGTACGTCTGGCCGGCGCACCGGGCGGTGCACTCAGCGATGCGCATGTGAACGTCCTGCTCAGCGAGTCGGCCAATACGCTGCTGGTCGACATCCTGCAGGGCAAGACGCACGCCAGTACCGCGCTGCCGCTGGATCAATCCACCCACGCGCAAATCACACTGGATAACCTTCCTGCCGGCTGGCTGCAGGGGTTGCTCGGCACGGTCTGGTCAGGTCGCCCCACCAGCGGTCGGCTGGACGCAAGGCTGGCACTGGATCTGCGTGACAAAGGGCTGCAGTCCTCCGGGCAGTTCACGCTCAACGACGCGGGCTTCGACACCCCAGCCGGCAGCCTGGCCGGACAAGGCCTGAACGGCACCGGGCGCTTCAGCCTCGATACCACCAACGGGCCGGCCCAGATCGATCTGGATGCCAGCCTGCGTGGTGGCGAGCTGCTGCTGGGGCCGCTTTACGCCAAGCTGCCGGATCACCCGGTGCAGCTTGGCCTGCATGCGAATGCACAGAACGGCAACTTCGAATTGAACCGGTTGCGGGTGAACGATGCCGATGCGCTGCAGCTCGATGGCGCACTGGCCTTCGACGCCAAGGGAGAGCTGAAGACGCTGAAACTGGATCACCTGCATGCGAGTTTCCCGGCGGCCTACCAACGCTATGGTCAGGCCTGGCTGACCACGCTGGGTCTGCGTGACGTACACATCGCAGGCCAACTGAGCGGAAGCCTGGATCTGCGTGCGGATGGACCGCATGGCTTCGCGTTCACGACCGATGGCCTCAATCTGGCCGACGCGGATGGCCGGCTGGCGATTGACGGATTGCGTGGCGGACTGGACTGGTCGAGCCAGGGCGACCGCCCGGCGACCACACTCGGCTGGCGCAGTCTGCAGTTCTATCGGGTTCCCAACGGTGCCGCGCAGTCGCAGTGGCAGAGCCGCGCGGGCACGCTCAGCCTGCAGCAGCCGCTACTGGTGCCGGTGCTGAAAGGCCAGTTGCGCATCGGCGAACTGGACTGGCGGCCGGCGGCGGCGAAAGGTCAGCGATTGTCGACGTCGGTGGTGCTGACCGGGGTCGATATGGCGGCCTTCAGTCAGGCGATGGGCTGGCCGGCATTTCCCGGCACGCTCGGCGGCGCGATTCCATCGCTTCGCTGGGTCGACGATCGCTTCGAATTGCAGGGTGGGCTGTCGGCCAGCCTGTTCGGCGGTTTCGTCGACATCACCCGTCTTTCCGTACGGCAACCGTTCGGGCCGACTCCAGTCTTGAACGGTGACCTTGCCCTGAAACAGCTCGACCTGGGGGCGATCACCAGCGTGTTCGATTTCGGCAGCATCACCGGCCAGATGGACGGCTCGATCGACGATCTGCGGCTGGTCAACTGGAGCCCGGTCGCGTTCAAGGCAAGCCTGCTCGCCGGCAGCGGTGGCCGGATCAGCCAGCGCGCGGTGAACAACCTCACTGCGGTCGGTGGCGGCGGTATTGCCGCTGGCCTGCAGGGGGCCGTGCTGAAATTGTTCAAGACCTTCGGCTACAAGCGGATCGGTCTCAACTGCACATTGCAGGGTACGGTTTGCCGGATGACTGGCTTGGAGGCGACTGCCGACGGCTACACTATCGTCGAAGGCAGTGGCTTGCCGCGACTGCAGGTGATCGGCCACCAGGCCCAGGTCGACTGGCCGACCCTGGTACGTCGCCTGCAGGAGGCGATTCATGGCGCGGCTCCGGAAGTTCGCTGACGGGTACGTGCGGCCGGCTCTAAATGTTCTACATTTTTCATCTTCGGGAGTTCGTCATGCGCAAGCTCGTCTACGTCATCCTGACTTCACTGGCCGTGGCGCTGGTCGGCTGCGTCACGATCAACGTGTATTTCCCCGAGGCGGCGGCGCAGAAGGCGGCGGACCAGTTCATCGGCAACGTGCTGGATAGCGCGGTCCCCGCCACGACACCGGCGCCGAAAGAGCAGAAACCGGCAGCGAAGAGCGACGGCACACACCCTTCGGCGATGCTGCTCGATCTGCTGGTTCCGGCCGCCTATGCTGCCGATACGCCGGACATCCGTATCCAGACCAGCGCCACCGAGGCGATTCGCGGACGCATGCACGAGCGCTTCCAGGGCGCGCTGGGCGAGCTGCTCGACAGCGGCGCGGTCGGCTTCACCAACGACGGCATGGTCGCCATGCGTGATGCCGCCAAGGTGCCGCTGAGCCAGCGCGCGCAGGCCAGTGCCACGGTAGCCGACGAGAACCGCGACCGCAGCGCGCTGTATGCCGAAGTCGCCAACGCCAACAACCATCCGGAGTGGGAGCCGCAGATTCGCGCCACCTTCGCCAAGAGCTGGATCGAAAAGGCCCGTGCCGGCTGGTACTACCAGAACGCTGCTGGCGCCTGGCAGAAGAAATAGATGTAGGAGCGCACCCTGTGCGCGATGCTCTTCGTCACGTCACGAAAAGCATCGCGCACAGGGTGCGCTCCTACAGGCGCAGGTCGACTGCCGATCTGGGATAATCGGCGATCAGCCCCTGCGGCCTTATCCGTCCGAGTCTCATGTCCCGATCCAACTCCGTTCCGTCGACTCCGTTCGAAGCCCACATCACCGACCTCGGCCATGATGGTCGCGGCGTGGCCCGCATCGACGGCAAGACGGTGTTCGTCAGCGGTGGGTTGCTCGGCGAACAGGTATTGGCCCGCCTGCGCAAGCGCCATCGTCACTTCGACGAGGCCGAAGTCGTCGAGGTGATCACTCCGTCGCCGCATCGGGTGGAACCGCGCTGCCGGCATTTCGCGCATTGCAGTGGCTGCTCGCTGCAGCATCTGGATGCCGAATCGCAGATCGCCACCAAGCAGCGCGTGCTGGCGGAAAATTTCGAGCGCATCGGCAAGGTCACACCGCAGCTATGGCTGCCACCGCTCAGCGGCGAGCCGTGGGGTTATCGACGCAAGGGTCGATTGTCGGTGCGTAACGTGATGAAGAAAGGCCGCGTACTGGTGGGTTTTCGCGAGGAGCAGAACCCGCGCTTCGTCGCCGAGATCCAGCAGTGCGAGGTAATGCATCCGGCGCTCGGACCGAAGGTCGGCCTGCTCGCCGATCTGCTCAGCGGGATGGACGCGGTCGATACGATTCCGCAGATCGAGTTCGCCGCCGGCGACGACTTGATGGCGCTGGTGTTCCGCCACATGCAGCCGCTGAGCGAGCGTGACCTGGCGGCGCTGACCGCATTCGGTCAGCAGCATGAGCTGGCGATCTACCTGCAGCCGGGTGGCAACAGCAGCGTGCATCCGCTATGGCCGGAAAATCCACGGCTGGCCTTCCGCATCGCCAGCGGTGACGCGGCTGTCGCAGATGTCGAACTGGAGTTCCAGCCGCTCGACTTCGTACAGGTCAACGCCGACATGAACCAGCGCATGATGGCGCGCACGCTGGAGTTGCTCGACCCGCAGCCGACCGATCGCGTGCTGGATCTTTTCTGCGGCCTGGGCAACTTCACCTTGCCGATCGCCCGCCGCGTCGCCGAGGTAGTTGGCGTGGAGGGCGAGCATGGGCTGGTCGAACGCGCTGCGCAGAACGCCGCGCGCAACGGCATCGACAACGCGCGCTTCCATGTGGCGAATCTGTTCGAGGATCAACGCGCGACTGACTGGGCACGCCAGCCGTGGGACAAGCTGCTGCTCGATCCGCCACGCGCCGGCGCCGACAAGGTGCTGGAGTATTTGCCGCACAAGCAGACGCACCGCATCGTCTACGTGTCCTGCCATCCGGCTTCGCTGGCGCGCGATGCCGGCATCCTGGTCAACCAGCATGGATTCAAGCTGAAGTCGGCCGGTGTGATGGACATGTTTCCGCATACCGCGCACGTCGAATCGATTGCGCTGTTCGAAAGATAAAAACTATGGCCATTGAGATCGAACGCAAATTTCTGTTGGCCAGCGACGGTTGGCGCGCAGACATCGAATGCAGCGAGCCGATCGCACAGGGTTATCTGATCGGCGCGCAGGCATTGCGCGACGGCACTGCGCGTGCATCGGTGCGCGCGCGACTTGCTGGCGATCAGGGGTGGCTGAACATCAAGGCAGCCACGCAGGGTATCGCACGCACCGAGTTCGACTATCCGATCCCGGTAGCCGATGCCAGAACACTGCTGGCCAGCCTGTGTGATGGCGTACTGGAAAAGGTGCGCCACCATGTGCGGGTCGATGGCGTGCTGTTCGAAATCGATGAGTTCGAGGGCGACAATCACGGACTCATCGTGGCCGAAGTCGAGTTGCCCGCGATCAATGCGCCGTTTCCGCGACCGACGTGGTTGGGTCGCGAAGTGAGCACATTGGCGCGCTATTACAACGTCAACCTGATAGCGCGTCCATACCTGCAATGGTCGCCGGACGAGCGCGCTGCCGAGGATGCCGCATGCTGATGATCGGCGTGGCCGCGCTGGAACTGGCCGAACGCGAAAAGCGGTGGCTCATCGCGCCGGGTGTCGCCGGTGTGCTGCTGTTTGCGCGCAACTACCAGTCGCGCGAGCAGTTGATCGCGCTGTGCGATTCGATCCGAGACGTCGGCGGTGACGAGCTGCTGATCGCGGTCGATCAGGAAGGCGGCCCGGTGCAGCGTTTTCGCGACGGCTTCACCCGCCTGCCGCCGCTGGCGGCGATCGGCGCAATGTACGAGCGTGATCCAGTCGAGGCGGTGCGGCTGGCCGAGGAACACGCCTGGGTGATGGCCAGCGAACTGCGCGCCAGCGGCGTCGATTTCAGTTTCGCGCCGGTGGTCGATCTGGCCCGCGGCAATGCAGCGATCGGCCTGCGCGCGTTCCACGCCGATCCGGCAGTGACCGCCGAGCTGGCGCAGGCCTATGTGCGTGGCATGCATCTGGGCGGCATGGCGGCCGTGCTCAAGCATTTTCCGGGACATGGTTCGGTCGCCACCGATACGCACAAGGCGCAGGCGATCGACCCGCGCAGTCTCGATCAGATTTGCCGCGACGACCTGCTGCCGTTTGCCGAGTGCATCGAGGCGCGGGTCGAGGCGGTGATGATGGCGCACGTGATCTACCCAGCGGTGGACGCGCAGCCTGCTGGGTACTCGAAGGTGTGGATCGAGCAGATTTTGCGCGGCGAGTTTGATTTCACCGGCGCGGTGATCAGCGACGACATCAGCATGGCTGCCGCGGGTGCTGCCGGCAGTGTGGGCGAGCGGGTGCAGGCGCATCTGGATGCCGGTTGCGACCTGGTGCTGGCCTGCTTCCCCGAGGTAGTGGACGAGGCGATCGCCGCGATGCCAGAGCAGCAGTCACCGATGCCGCCGCAGCTGGCAGCCTTGCGTGGTGCGCTTGGCGCGAGCTGGGACAGCCTCACCAACAATCCGCAGCGCGATCGTTTCGTCGCGCGCATTATGGCCTTGCACACCGGCCAAGGAACCGCATGAACACTCCCATTCCACCGCTGGCCGATGCATTGGCGCAGGCCGATCTGCTGTATGCACGCGGCACGCTGGACACCGTGATCGCCGATATGGGGCGTCAGATCGATGCCGCGCTGGACGGCGAACGTGCTGTCTTTCTCACCGTGATGAACGGAGCGCTGATCTTCGCCGGACAACTGGCGCTGGCGATCCGTACCGATCTGGAATTCGACTACGTACACGCGACCCGCTATCGCGGCGCCACCACCGGCAGCGACCTGCACTGGTTGCGTGAGCCGCTGGTGCCGCTGATCGATCGCGTGGTGCTGCTGGTCGACGACATCCTCGACGAAGGCCACACGCTCAAGGCGGTGCGCGAGGACTGCTACAAGCGTGGCGCGCGGCGCGTGCTGA
>DASZCB010000629.1:0-4423 GCA_035943575.1 Rhodanobacter sp.
CAGCATCAGCGTGCCGGCGACCAGCAACGGCCCCATCGCCATCAACTGGGCGGCCAGCGCCACGGCGACCATCTACGGTCTGGATCAGAGCGTGAATGGCGGGGCGTGGGCGCAGGTGTATGCCAACAGCGCCACCAGCACGACGGTGACGGCGACCTCGTCGGGCAGCTACAGCTACCGGGCCTACGCCTGCAATGCCAGTGGCTGCAATGGCTACGCTACCAGTGGTGCAGTAGCGGTCACGATCCCGCCGGCCAGTGCGCCGAGTCTGAGCGTGCCTGCCAGCAGCAACTCCGGCAGTTACACGGTGAGCTGGGGTGGTGTCAGTGGCGCCACCAGCTACACGTTGCAGGAGCAGGTCAACGGCGGTGGTTGGACCACAGTACAGGCCAATGGCAGCGCCAGTTGGGGTGCCAGCGGCAAGGGCAACGGCACGTACGGCTACCACGTGCAGGCGTGCAATGCGGGCGGCTGCGGGCCGTGGAGCGGTACGGGCACGATCATTGTGGCGCTGATTCCAGCGGCACCCGCTGCGCCCAACATCAGCAGCAGCGGTGTGTACTGGAAGCCGGTGGTGTTGGTGAGTTGGACCGCAGTGCCCAATGCCACGAGCTATCAGCTGGAACAAACCGATCCCGTTAATGGCGTGAACATCGTCTCCGGCGGCTCGGCTACGTCTTGGAGTCAGTTGATTCTTATCAATGGAACGGTCCAGTTTCGGGTGATGGCGTGCAGCAGCGCGGGCTGCTCGGCCTTCAGCGGTTATCGCAGTATCACACTGCATTCGGGTCCCTGAGCCAAGGATGTCATGCACATGAAGAAGATCGCACGATGGCTGATCCTGACCAGCCTGTGGCTAGGCACCGCGGTGGCGCATGCCGGCACGGTGACCTACGTGTACACCGACCCGCAGGGCACGCCACTGGCGGAGGCCGATGCCAGCGGCAACATCACCGCCCGTTTCGATTACGCGCCGTATGGCACGGCGGTGGCGAGCATGAGTCCGGCGCCGAATGGGCCGGGGTATACCGGGCACGTGAACGATCCGGACACCGGGTTGGTGTATATGCAGGCGCGCTATTACGATCCGGGGACCGGAAGATTCTTGAGCGTCGATCCGGTGGAGCCCAGCGCGGGCAATCCGTTCAACTTCAGCCGCTATGCGTACGCAAATAATAATCCGGTCAGCAACACTGACCCGACGGGTCAATGTCCCGACAAGAATCCGTGCTTTGAAGCCACTCCGTACAACTTCTTCCGAGACAATTTTTTCGGAAGCATGATCGGGCACCAATTTGGAGATCCAATTGCACTTATCCGATCAGACAATATCAATCCGCTGACCAGTGAGGCTTTAGATCGAGGACAACTCCAGGATGCCAAGCTCGGTGTTTTGATGTTGGCGATACCGGTAAGCAAGCCAGAGAAAGTGGCGGCCGATACTGTAAAAGAGGTAATGCTTTCACTGAGTAAGCATGGTGAAGCGGCCGAACATGCCGCGGCTGCGATCGCAGCAGGCAAACCGAGCATCTTGACAATCAATCGAGCCGGGGCATCTGCCAATCGACAGGCTGCAACCGGAGGTATTGCCAAAATAGCTGGGAAGCAGTTGGATGAGTATCCGCCAGCTATGTTCGCGGAAGGTGGCGATGGAGCAAGCGTTCGCGCGATTAATCCTCGTGACAATATGTCTGCAGGAGCATGTATCGGGAATGCTTGTCGTGGGTTGTCTGATGGGGCTCAAGTTCACATAAAAGTAGGTAACTAGAGATGAACGAGAAGTCTTATAAGCTCTACGTATCATTCTGCCAATTTGCAATTTTTGCGAGTCACCTTGATCAGCCATTCAATGATTGGAATGATCATCAAATTTCGCAGGGGTTTGCTTGGCGAAGAAATAGCGTTTCATTTCGCACTCTTGTAGAAGATGGCGTACACCTTATTAAGGTGGCATTGAAAGATGAAATGCCTCCTGTTGCGGAAGATGCTATCCGGACCATTGAAGTACCATTTGAATCTCCGTCAGATGGGAATATTGAGTTAGCCAGCATATCGGACTCAGTCGCAGTATCGCTTCCTTCTGGAAAATACATGCTTCGCTGCGAATTCTTTGGGCAAATTTCTGGTGATGAAAATATTATTCGCGTTACATTTGTGAGCGCCGCTTAACTCGTCTTGGCCATGATTCTCTCTTTCAGTCGTTCTTGCTTGATGCCGTACCTCCGCGGCGGAAAACCCAGCACTTGACCGACTTGCCCACGCCATCCACGCCGCTGTCGACGAGGATGCTGTTGACGGTCTTGTAGCTGAGGAATTTGCGGGCGCGGCTCTCGGGCAGCAGCCGCTTGAGGTCGTTGTATTCGGGCACGCGCAGGCCGTGCCGCGCGGCGCGCTCCTGGAACTCGGGCAGACTCACCGCGATCAGATCGTCGTTGCGGCTGTGGTTGAGCTTCTCGACGCCGTCGGTGTCGTTGAGGTGGTCGAACTTCTCCCAGAACTCGGTCACGGTCGGGTGGTCGGCGTTGATCGCGTACTGGCGGGCGACGGCCATGTCCATCAGCGCGTCGAACGCCTGGCGCTTCTGGTCGGCAGAGATCGGCACGACGTGCTCGAGCGCGTCGATCATGGCCATCACCTGCGCGTGGTTTTTGCAGATGCGCACGCTCTTGAGGTTGGGGTGGTTCTTGAACATCGCCTCGTAGATCGGCGTGAACTCGGCCAGCGTGGCCATGATCTTTTTCTCGCGCCGCACCGCCGCCAGAATGAAGCCGCTGACGTTCTCCACCGGCACGGTTTCCAGCGCCTTGCCGGCGATGCCGCCCTCGATCGTGTGGCCGCTCTTATCGAGGTTGATGTGCACGATGCGCTGCAGCACCGCGTCGCTGGCGTCCACCACCGCGTTCTGGCTGATCACCACGGTGCCGCGGAACGGCGGCTCGTAGGTTTCGTTGCCGGCGCTCTTGTGGCCGCGGGCACGGCCGATGCGGCCGTTGTAGAGTGTTTTCAGTTCGTCCCAGTCGAACTGCTTGACGTTCATGCGGTCGTTGCCGGCGCTGCGGTCGGCCTCGATCATCACCATCGGTAGGTTGCCGACCTGGCCGAAGGTGCGCGTGCGGCCGGCGAGCGTGGACTTGGTCGGGTCCATGCCTTCGTGATCCGGGCGGCCGCACAGCTTCCACAGGAACTCGATCAGAGTTGACTTGCCGGAGCCGGCCTCGCCGATCAGTTCGAGGAACGGAAACGACTTGTCGGTGGTGCGGATCTGCTCGGCGAACAGGCTGCCCAGCCAGAACGCCAGCGAGATCACGCCCTTGACGCCGAACGCCGTCCACAGGTGGCCGAACCACGCATCGGAGTAGTCCGCGCTGGCGGTGTTGATCTGCAGGCGCATCGACTGCAGCAGGCTCTTGATGTTGAGCCGGCCGATCTCGAAGTAGTCCTCGGCGTTGAGCTCGTGGAGGTTGCCATCCTTCACCGCGACGTCGCCGAACACATAGGCGCCGTGATCCTTGCTGTAGCCGATGAAGTCCATCGTCTCGACGTGCTTGATGCCGGTCTCCGGCGTCTGGTCGCGCAGCAGGTGCATCAGCTGCTCGGACGTGCCGGTGAAAAAGCAGCCGGCCGCGATGCTGGCCATGCGTTTGCCGAACTCGGCGGCCGCCATGATCTGGCTGCCGGTGAAGGTGTTTTTCACCGCCGGCTGATCGCCCGGCCGATTGACGCGGAAGTAGTACCAGCTCTCGTCGGTGATGTCGTTGCGCTGGAAATACAGTACGCGCGGGTAGCCGGTGCAGATCTGGTATACCGCGTTGCACTCGGCCAGCGCCTGTTCCTTGATCTCGTCCTCGCCCAGGCCTTTGTCCTTGTCCTGCAGCTCCTCCCGCACCTTGGCGTATTTCTTGAAGTCGAGCTGAAACCAGTACAGCCGGTTGCCGAACTCGAACGGGAACTGCGAGCGGGCCGCCTCGCTGTAGATCAGCATGGCTTTCGCACTGGCGGTGCGGGCGATCAGCAAGGCGCCTTCGTGCAGGTAGCCCTTGCGGTCGGGCAGCGACAGGCGGTCGCGCTGGTGCAGATCGTTCCAGTCGATCTTGCTGCGACCGTCCTGCTTGATCTGGGCGGCCTTGCAGTCCCAGCCGAGCTGGCGTGCCTGCTTGACCCACTTGCGGATGTATCGCTGGCCAGCGCCGTCGCCGTCGGTGCCGTCGGTGTCGAGCGCCCATACCAGCGCGGGGCGATCGCCGGCGCGCTGCTTGGACAGCTCGGCCAGCGCATGCTCCGGCCAGTTGTTGCAGCTGAGCAAAGCCACTGCCGCCACGCCATGCAGCCACAACGCGATCGCGTCAAAGATGCCCTCGACCAGCCAAACTTCCTCGACGGTCGACAGATCAAGGCCGGGCGGTGCCCACCAGTGACCGGCATG
>DASZCB010000630.1:0-2134 GCA_035943575.1 Rhodanobacter sp.
TCGATTGACACGAACCGGCAGCACCGTGGCATGGTCAGCTACCGAGGTGCACGCATGGATCGCCAGCAAGCTGGCAGCGAATGATGGTACTTATGTTGGTACTTCCGCGGATGATGTTGCGAAGGCCGCATGATTGCTTGCCTGTCGATTCCTATTTCCGCACCAGAACTTCAGAGGCCCGCGCAAGCGGGCCTTTGTTTTTTTGGAGTCACGGGTCGTCCTGCGCGCTTCCGCAAACTATTCCCAGCAAAGCTACGGTTCCCCACTTTGGCTGGCGCGAATCTGGTCTACGCGACCGTACGTGACCCCGATCACCTTATCTGCGTCCTCGCAGGCCGCTTGTCGGGCAATTGCTACCGCCTGTCGGCTGGGGGCTGGTCGGGGCAGGGCGGGCGGGTACAGTGCATGCAGGGGTATCAGGGAGAATTCCATGCAAGTCTTGTCGTGTCAGCGAGGTGTCTCGTTGATCGGAATGCGGGAGCCGGCAAACGCCAGCGGTCGTACGTTCGAGTGCGCATCTGTTGCTGCCGGCCAATCACGGCGCAGCCGGATGGCGCAGGCAACGGCGCGGCAGCGTGCCCGTGGCTTCACCTTGGTCGAGTTGATGATTACCGTCACCATTGCGGTGGTGCTGATCATGATTGCCGTGCCGAGCTTCAAGACGATCATACTTTCCAACAAGCTCACCACCACCGCCAACGATCTCGTGCTTGCGATCAATTCCGCGCGGATGGAAGCGGTCAAGCGCAATGCCAACACCCAGCTGTGCAGCAACTCGGCCAGCGTCAACACGACCGGTTCGACGGATACGCTTGGTAACAAGTGCGGCACGGAGACCGGAGCGGTCTATGTCCTGGTAGGCGGCGCCACACAGACGGCGACGCAGGTACTTGCCGGCACGCCGGGTATTGCTACGCCGATTCAGTTGCATGGCAATGTGCAGGCGCTGCGCTTCAACGGACAGGGTTTGGCGTACTTGGTCGGTAGCACAACCCCGTATGACAGCGGCACTTTGGGTCCGGTTGCGGACATCTGCACCAGCCAGATGAGCAGCAACAATCATCTCGTCATCACGATGGTAGCCGGTTCGATCCTCACGACCACCACCACCAGCTCGGGAACCTGCCCATGACGAACCGAGCAACCCCTGTATCCGCCCAGTCCGGCGTCGGCCTCATTGAAGTTCTGGTAGCCGTGCTGGTGCTTTCCATCGCTTTTCTCGGTATTGCCGCGTTGCAGGCGATGTCCATGTCCACCAATAACAGCGCGATGGCGCGCAGCATGGCCACGATCGACAGCTATTCGATCCTGGATGCGATGCGGGCGGACCTCGCCAGTGCCACGGGTGGCAGCTACAACACCACCACTCCCGTCAAGGCGAGTGCCTGCCCAGCGGCGGGTTCGACCTTGGCCACAGCTCAGCTCAATCAGTGGTGTACCCAGCTCAGCCATGATCTTGGTGCGGCGGCCACCACTACGGGTGGGATTAGTTGCTCCGGTTCCGGCGAATGCACTATCACCATCACCTTCGACGACAGCCGGGCAGGGGTGGGCGGCGGCAGCAATCAGCAAGTCATTACCAAGGCCATCTTATGAGCAAGCGCATGATCACTCGCGGCGGTACGGTCTTGCGCGCGTTTAGGCGGTCGAAGTCATCGACTGGCTTTACCTTGATCGAACTGATGGTCGCCATGCTGCTCGGCCTGATCGTCATCGGCGGCGTGGTCAGTGTGTTCCTTGCCAACCAGCGCTCCTATCGCACCAACCAGGCACTCGGCGACGTGCAGGACGGCTCGCGCATTGCGTTCGAGATGATGGCGCGCGACATCCGTGATGCCGGTCTTACCGGTTGCGGCAATGCTGGGCGCGTCGCCAACGTCGTGAATCCCAGTGGCGCGGCATGGTGGAACGATTGGGGTAACGCCGTGCACGGTTATGGCAGCGGCACCTCTACGACCGACCCTGCATTGACCGCGGGGACGGCCGTGCCAAACCAGATAAGCGGCACGGATTCACTGCAGTTGCTCGGTGCCGCCGACACGGGTTTGAGCGTGGCGCCCAGCGCAAGCTCGAACGCCGCAAATTTCAAGCTCAACGACCCCACTTCGGATCTGACAACGGGCGATGTGATCAT
>DASZCB010000631.1:0-6568 GCA_035943575.1 Rhodanobacter sp.
CCAGCGTGATGAGCGTTATTTTTGTGCGGAAGCTACCGGGGTAGTCGCGCGTTACTACGGCGAATACCGGATCGTACAGCGTGGCCGCCATCGATACACCCAAGCCAATCCAAACGACAAAGAGCGTAGCCAGTGCGTGAGCTTGTGACCATAACAGCAGCATCGCTGTCGACAGAATGGAGCCTGCCATCATGATTTTCCGGCCGTGGCCGTGGTCGATCCATATGCCTATCGGATAAGCCGCGAATCCGGAGACAAGGAGGCCCAGGGATAACGCCGCATTGGTGTCCGTGCGGCTCCATCCCATCGCCCGCTCCATCGGGACCACGAAGAGCGAAAACGCGTAATAGACCGATCCCCACGACACGAGCTGCGCGATGGCAAGCGCCCACGTTGCGCGGTGACCGACTTGTCCTGCGTTTTCGCTTCGGCGGTCGACCGGTAAGCTCGACATGCGACCTCAATGGGATAGAGCGCGACGGATACCCGCCGCGGAGTCTGCTTTGCCGATGCGGAAAGCTCCGCAGCAGAAGTGACGTGCGGACATTAACGCCGACGCTATCGACGACGCCAAGCCGTCTTGCGTTTCTCCGACCGTTCGAGCAGCCGGCATCTCGTCATTGGGTAGCAGCCCGATGCCGTTCGTGTCGCAAAACCGGGCGAACCGATTGGCCTGGTAGCGATAGCGTGCAAGACGTAATGCACCTAAAAGACTGCGTTCACTGCTGTCATTCATCAAAACGGCATAGACCTTGATACCGTCGTCAGAGAGGCGATTGCGCGTTCGCAGGAGCGGGGTTTCCCAATCGCAACTCGGAATCCGAAATAGGACCGGCACATCCAGCAACAGCACAGCCGCGGTCGTCGTGCCACCGAGGACGAAGCGCATTACGCTCTCATGTTCGCTTCGAGTGGCGGTCAAAACCAATGATTCCGCTAGCTGACCGGACTTTCGGCTAAGCGCTCGAGACAGGGCATCAGCCAACGTCGCGGCGGATACGCTGGGCGAAGGCAAACGACTCGGTGCATTCGGTCCACCGGCGTCCAGATTTCTTATGTCGTCGGAAACCCGGGCCGCACTCAATCGCAGCGCAATGAAGGCTTGCATCGAGTTGCAGTGCAGACCGCCCGAACCAGACAACAGCGAACAGGTATTGCTGTCAGCATTTGTCATGACACCTCCCAGTTATGCCTTCGCGAGCCCTTGGGTCAGACGGATTTGGTTTCATACCAGCGTTGCGAGCGATTGACGATGCCGACCACCAGCAACATGACTGGCACTTCGATGAGCACCCCGACCACTGTGGCCAGCGCCGCGCCCGAGTGAAATCCGAAGAGACTAATCGCGGTGGCTACGGCCAGCTCGAAGAAATTGCTTGCACCAATCAGGCTCGACGGTCCGGCTACGCAGTGGGCAACACCTAGCCTGCGATTGAGCAGGTACGCCAAGCCTGAGTTAAAGAAGACCTGAATAAAGATAGGTACCGCGAGCATGGCGATAATCAGCGGCTCGTGAACGATGGCCTCGCCCTGGAAAGCGAACAGGAGCACGAGCGTCGCGAGCAACGCCGAAATCGAATACGGAGCGAGCTTTCCCACGAGTCGCTGAAAATGCGCGTCGCCTTTCGCGAGCAACAGGCGTCGGATTATCTGCGCGAGAATGACCGGCACGATGATGTATAGGCCGACTGAGGCAATGAGCGTATCCCACGGCACCGTTATGGCCGACAGCCCCAGCAGGAGAGCGACGAGCGGCGCAAAGGCCACGATCATGATGGAGTCGTTCAACGCCACTTGCGACAGCGTGAAATACGGATCGCCCCTGCACAGTTGCGACCAGACAAACACCATTGCGGTACAAGGCGCGGCTGTAAGCAGGATCAGCCCGGCAATGTAGCTGTCGAGCTGGTCTGCCGGCAGCCATGGTGCAAATACGTGGCGGATAAAAATCCAGCCAAGCAGCGCCATCGAAAACGGTTTAACCAACCAGTTGACGAATAATGTCACCCCAATGCCACGCCATTGGCTCTTCACCTGGGTCATGGCCGCAAAGTCGATCTTCACGAGCATGGGGATGATCATGATCCAGATCAGCACCGCCACCGGCAGGTTGACGTGGGCAACCTCCATGCGGCCGATAGCTTGAAACGCGCCCGGCAGCAGTTGGCCGAGCACGATGCCGCCGACGATGCACAGCGCCACCCACACCGTCAGGTACCGCTCGAAAAAGCCGATGACGGGCTTCAATGCCGAACCGGCGTGTTCAGTGCTGCTCATTCGATCCCTCTGCTGGCTGCTCGCCGATCGCGCGTAACTCGCGCTGAATGGCATTGCCGTCCAATACGTGCAGCGGCAAGTTCACGAACTGGCTCACCCGGCCGAGTATCTGCCGGTACACCTTGCTGAATACTTGGCGCTTTTCTTCATCCGTGCCCTCGACCGCGGCCGGGTCCTCGAAACCCCAATGTGCGGTCATTGGTTTGCCCGGCCAGATCGGGCAGACTTCGCCGGCGGCCTGGTCGCAGACTGTGATGACGAAATCCATATGCGGAGCATCAGGCGTCGCAAATTCGTCCCAACTCTTGCTGCGTAGTTGTGAAACGTCGTAGCCCAGTGACTCGCAGCGCTCAACAGCGAAAGGGTTGACCTTTCCACCGGGATGGCTTCCTGCGCTATACGCTCGGAAGCGCCCCTTCCCTAGCACGTTAAAAAGCGTTTCGGCCATGATGCTGCGCGCGCTGTTGCCCGTGCAAAGAATGAGGATTGAGTATGGTCGGTCGGTCACGTGCGACTCCGGAATTGAATGGTGGATGCGGTGGGGGTGCAGCAGGCCTCCGACGAATGATCGGGTCCATTCCTCGACTCCCTGAAGGTTGGCGCGGCCGCGAGCGTCCTGAAGGTTTCCCATGCGACGCCTTGCGGATCGACCGTCCAAGCCTTGTTTGACTTGGCGTAGCAGCAGGTCGCACCCGTCTGCTCTTCGACGGGCAGATCTGCAGCGGCGAATCGAGCGTTCATCTCTGCCAATTCCTCGTCGGTCTCGACCTGAATTCCAATATGGTCGACACCGAGCTTTGCGCCACGCTGGGAAATGGCGAAGTTCACTGCGGGATCTTTCAGCTCCCATTTGCAGTAATCGGCTTTGAGCACGGTCGGCTCAACGTTTCCGAACATCGCGCTATAAAAACGGATGCTCTCGCTCAGGCTTTGGACAGATACGTGGACGTGCATTCGCTTCATGATTCATCTCCGCAACAGGCTGGAGGGCTGCTCGCCGCGCATGTCGCGCCCGCACAGCAGTTCTCGGTGAGAAAACCGACAAGGCCATTCATCGCGTCGAAATTGGCCGAATAGTAGATAAAGCGTCCTTCCTGACGCGCCCTCACAAGGTCCGCGTGCGAAAGATCCTTCAGGTGAAAAGACAGGCTGGATGGCGCGACCCTAAGTTGCTGTCCAATTTCGCCGGCCGGCATGCCATCGGGTCCGGCGACGACGAGCGTTCGGAAAATCGCCAATCGCGATTCATGTGCAAGAGCGCTCAAGGCGCGTACGACGAGATTCGAGTCCATGTCCATAGCATAAGCTCATCATTTCTATATTTCAATTATTATCGAAACGTTGAGCCGACTGAATCGTGCCGCCAGCGCTAACGAGGCCAAGCGGTGGTTACTCCACGAGCGTTGATTTCTTGCATGTAATCCCGACAAAGCAAAACAGATATTTCGATTGCCGAGGCACGGGCTGATTCGCTAAGGCCACTTTCCTGGAATTCAAAGATTGGTTTTCGGGAATGCTGACGATCGAAGATTGTTAAATGAGGCAGAAAAACGAGCTTCGCGTCGCACTCAGAGATATTTCTTGAAGCTGCCCGCCGCAATATCCATGACCAAACCCAAGGTCGCGGCGGCCGGGAGCAGCACGAGCAATGGGCTGACGCTAATCGGCAACGCGAGATAAATCACCCAAGGGAGAATCGCGAGCGGCACCAGGCTCGCCTTGGCCCGGTGATAGATGAACCCTGATTCGCGTCCCGCGCCAAAGCGTCGGACGTCACGGCGCACCAGGCCATCGACCAGGCCGACGAACGCGGCCATCACGAACAACGGCAAGGTCAGGCAAAGCACCCCGAGCCGTACCAGGAACACCAGAACCGTATAGGCGGCCGCGATGAGATCCGCCTGCAGATAGACGGCCACCCAGCCGAGGTAGTAGCGCAAATCCTTCATAGGGCGCTGACTGTCGAGCTGCGCACGCGCCGACGATTCCTGCATCCATGCCAGCAGTCCGCTTTTGACGAACAGCCAGTCGTAGGCCTGCTCGACGAGCCAGTGGACGGTGCGGCCCGGTTCCTGCACGACGAGGCTGCGCCGGAAGGCGCCCCCGATCTGATCCAGTTCGAAGTCCAGCATGGCCTGCGCGTGATGCCAGCTTTGCTCGGGCCAGAAGCAATGCATGCCGACGCATTCGATCGCGATGCACAGCATCAGCGAGCCGCACATCACTCCGATGAATCGGAAGGGCAGCGTGATGAGGCTGGCCAGTAGGCCCTGCTGATGCGCCTGCTGGCGCTGCGCGGCGACGGCCGGATCGGTCATGCCGTGCCTGCGTCGGTGGCGGCCATCTGCCGGAAGTCATCCACCAGGTCCGCCGGCAACGGCTGATCCTGCAGGCCCGGCAGCGCCCGGCTTTCCCACCAGTCGGCACCCTCGACGTAGTGCTGGCGCATGTAGCCGGCGAGTTCCTGCAGATCCTTCGGCATGGCTTCGTCCGGATCGGGCGCCGGCAGCGGCATGCGGACCTTCCAGAGCTGCCCGCCCTCAATCAACGCGAAGCACTGCCCCTTGGGCAACGCGACGATATGGGCGGGCTCGATCAGCGGCACGCTGGCGGTGCTGATGCGATCCTGCGTGTTCGACGTGAAGGCGGTGGTGCCTTTCGGATCGGAACTGTCGGTGGCGCCGCTCATCAGCGACGTCGTATGGACGTCCACCTTGGGCAACTGGCGGGTCAGCAGTTCGGCAGTGGCCGTCTCGCGCACGCGCAGCATCAGCAGGTTGTTGAAGTTGCCAATGACCTGACCGGCCTTCGCGCGGTTGCCAATGCGTGCCTCGATGTCCGACATTGTCTGTGTGTAGGCGGTGACCTGGACGCCGGCGCCGCCGCCTTTGTTGACCATCGGGATGAACTCATCGCCCATCAATTCGTTGAACTCATCGGCGTGCACGTTGAACGGGATGCGCTTGCCCGTCGACGCGCCGGGCAGGCCGTCATCGATGCCGAACTTGTAGATGTGTCCCGCGACGGAGACAAGATCCGAGAACATCGAATTGCCGACCGCGGCGGCCACCTCCGCATCCGAGAGTGCATCGAGTCCGACATAGACGACCGCGCGTTTGCGGATGATCTGCATCCAGTCGAAGATCGGCCGCGGGTCGTTCACGTCGGCGTAGTCCGGTGCCAGGAGCTGCGCGATCTTGCCTGTGGTGAGCTTTTCCAGGAGCGGAAGCAACGATGCGACGATCTTGTCGAAGTACGTGCGGTCGTAGCGCACCGCCGAGCGTAGACCGTCGAGCACGGGATCGTAGACACGGACTTGCGACAGGTATTGTTCGATGGCGATGACGCGCTTCTCGCGGCCGATCATGTTGCGCGGAATGGTCTTGTCGTTGAGCCGGGCTTCCAGCTGCACGATGGCCTCCCAGGCCTTCGGCTCTGTGCGCGCGAAGAACCGGGCTGCGTACTCCATGAACAGCGCGTCGATGTTGATCACGTGGCGCTGGATCAGCAGGTAGTCGGGGCGCTGTCCCAGTTCGACCAGTGCGCGGGCGATGATATTGACGAACCGCCACGCGAATTCGCGGAACGCGGCGCTGTTGCCTTCGCCGGACAACTGGCCCGCTATACGCGTGGCGACCTCGGAGATGCGGCCGAAGCGGCCGACCGCGTTGTAGCGTGCGCTGATGTCGGGCCAGCCCAGGTGGAACACATAGAACTCGCCGTCGCGACCGGCGCGCTTCGCCTCGACGTACATGCGCTTGAGGAGGTCCGCGTCGCCCTTCGGGTCGAAGACGATCACCACTTCGTAATCGCCGTGCACCTTGCGCCGGATATCCTGGGTGATGAACAGTTCCGCCAGTCGCGTCTTACCCACGCGCGTCGTGCCGAGCACCAGCGTGTGGCCGACGCGCTCGCCCAGCGGCAGCGTCACATCGACCTCGCGCGGTTCGATGCCGTGCAGGCGGGGCAGTCCACCGAGCGGCGGCAGTGGCCGCACCGGATTCAGCGGATGGTCCCATCCGGTCACGCGTGCCAGCGCGGGCAGCGGCGCATGCGCGAATTCCAGTCGCGCTTCAAGACGCCGGGCGAAACGGTAGGCGCGGGTGGGTTCAACGTAGCGCCGGAATTCCGGTCGATACGTCTGCATCAGCCGGTGGGTATGCCGCTGGTCCCAGAGGAAACCGCGGCCGATGAACAGACGTTGCTGGCTCACCGGGACGGCCCGGCTGGTCATCACATAGCGGGGCAGGCGGCGGATCGTGCGGCGATAGCGCAGGATCGCGCAGGCCTC
>DASZCB010000632.1:0-3035 GCA_035943575.1 Rhodanobacter sp.
CCGGCTGGGTGTCGCGCATGATGCTTTGACGCAGCTGGTCGGCGAACGCGGCGTCGTAGACGATCACGCCAGCCTCGGTGTTGTAGTGATCCGAACGTGGATCGAAATTGTGCGAGCCGACCATCGCGAACGCATCGTCGATCACGATCGACTTCGCGTGCAAGCCGAAGCGGCGGCCCTCACTGAGTAGAGGTGCCGGACGGTTGTTGCTGCCACGGCTGCCAAGCAGATGAAAGCGTGCCACCTTGGCGCTGGCCGGGCTGGCGGTTTCCGCCGGCAGCGTGGTGGTGTCCATGCCCAGGTTGGCCAGCTCGTTGTCTACCGTGGGGCCGGGCGCGTGCGGCTTCAACTCGTGGATCTCGAAACCGAAGGTCGTCAAGTAACGCTTGCGATGCTTGTACGACATCGCATACACGGCAAACGCGTCGGTCGAGGCCAGCGAGTTGGTCGAGACGATTACCCGCGGTGGGTCCACGCGTTGATGCAGCCGCTTGAAGATGCGCTGCGCGCTCTTGCTCATCACCAGGTATGGCGTCTGCAGCAGCACCTCGCTTTTGGCCGCGCCGATCATGCTCATGATGTGGTGGGTGAAATCCAGCGCGCGCTGCTTGTCCGGCTTGTCGGTCTTCGAGGGTAGGTCGCTGAAGTAGTCGACCTTGCCGGCCGCCAGCGAAGGATCGACCAGCCATGCCTGCAGCCATGTCGGATCTTCGGCGACCTGCTGCAGGCGAGCCACCCGCAACGGCCGCCGATAATGCGGTGCAGGCCAGACCGGTGTCGTGCGGTCGGTCAGGACGCGCTGGTTGACGTCGCGCAGATGGGTCAGCGGCACCGTGCGCTTGTGCTGCCAGAACAGCTCGAAACTCGCGGCCATCTGTTTCGCGGCAGGGCCGCCGACCATCACGTCGCGGTCGACGTAGTCGAAGTCGTCGTCCCAGTCGAAGTAGCGATCCTGGTAATTGCGTCCCCCAGTGATGCCGATACTCTCGTCCACCAGCATCAGCTTGTTGTGCATGCGCTGGTTGAATTGCATGAAGCAGCACAGCACGCCGGCGGCGAATTCCAGCGGCTGCGTGTGGGCCTTGTGGAAAGTGGGGTTGTACAGCCGCACTTGCAGGTTCGCGCTGATCCGCGCCAGCCGGTCGAGCAGATTCAGATCGTCGAACGAGAACAGTTGATCGGCCAGAATGCGCACCTGCACGCCCCGTCGTGCCGCCCGCACCAGCTCGTCCAGCACCAGCTGGCCGGTGTCGTCCTGATCCCAGATGTAGGTTTGCACGTCGATCGATTGCCGCGCGGCGCGGATCAGGTTGATCCGCGCCGCCAGCGCCGGTTCGCTCTCACTGAGCAGGGTCACCACGTGCACCGGCTGCTGTTCGGTGGACTCGGTCAGTGCCTTGGTCGCGGCATCGAGCAGCGGCGACGGTACCGCGCAATGATCAGCCTGGCTGCAGGTGACGCTGCGATCAGTGGTGGCCACGACCACGGCGTCGGCACGCCGGATCTGCGCCCGTGACAGCGTGCAGCCTTGCAACAGCAAGGTGGTGAGCAGGAGCGGAAGGCTGAGCTGACGCAGGAAGCGATGCATACGCAGATCATACGGAGAATGCGTGTCAACGCCGGGATGGTTTCCCGTGCAGGTGCCGCTCAATCGCGCTGATCGGCCAGCGGGTCGAGCAGCGCGATTCGCTGACCGATCAGCGAGTGCAAGATGGCGCGTCGCGCTATGGCGACCAGAACGCGTCCAGCCGGGCGTTGCCTGGTTCCAGCGCGCCGTCCAGATGCAGCACGGCGAGCGCACCGGGCGGCATGCCGCGGAATTCGTCGGAACGGCCTTCGACCAGCAGCGCGACCAGCCGCTCGATGCCGGGATTGTGGCCAACCAGCATCACCGTGCCGGCGTCGTCGTGCTGGTCGAGCAGCGCCAGCAGCTCGCCGGGCGAAGCATCGTAGATCTCGCGGGCCATTTGCGGCACCGGTGCGGAGTCGATCGCAGCGAGCGCCAACCGGGTGGTCTCATCGGTGCGCCGAGTCGGTGAGCACAGCACGCGCTCGGGCCGGATGCCGTGCGCGGCCAGCCACAGTCCGGCCGCCTGCGCTTCCTGCTCGCCGCGCGCGCTGAGCGGGCGCGCCAGGTCGTCAGCCGAGGTTTCTATCGGCACGGCTTCGGCGTGTCGCAACAAAATCAGTTCTTGCATGGAGGACTCCGGCGGGTTGTGGTCGCGCGGCGCGCGCGATGACTGCATCAAGAGGGACTCGCTTCAAGGCTGGCGCTTGATCCAGCGCAGCACGGCCTTCCAGTCCTGCTGGTGGCTGCGTACCTGTTCGGACTGGTAGTCGAAAATGCCCTTGCCCAGCGCGCTCAGCAGCACGTATGCCTGGCTGTCGCGCAGCTGCCCGATGATCGGGAACGGTGACTGCTCGGCGAGCTGGGCGATCGCGTCCTGGCTGGCGTGGGTCCACGGCTTGAGCCGATTGGCGACCAGCCCCACCGGCAGCTTGCCACTGCGGATGCGCTTGATCGAACGCAGCTCCTCGATGAAATGGAGCGTGGCGTGCAAGTCGAACGACGACGGCAGCACCGGCACCAGCAGTACGTGGGCCTGTTCCAGATACGGTTCGAGTTCGCGCTCGCCAGAGCCGGCGGGGGTGTCGATCAGCAGCTGCTGGGTATCCGGGGGCAGCTTTTGCAGGGATCGGCGACCGCCTTCCATGGCCAGCACACCCGGAACGTTGTCCGGTCTCAGCGAGGCCCAGCGGTAGCTGGAGCCTTGCCGGTCGGTATCGATGATGGCGGTGTGCTGCCCCGCCTGTGCCCAGTGCGAGGCCAGCTGGGTGACCAGCGTGCTCTTGCCGCAACCGCCCTTACTGCTTGCCACCAGCGTCGTAAGCATCGACTCACCTTTGTCGCGGAAGGTGACCCAAGCCTACACGGCTGCGGATGCGGCGCAAAGCGGCGTTGCGCCCGGGCTCAGCCCGCCTTGTGTGGCTGCCAGTCAGTGGGCGGGTCGACCGGGATGCTGCTATCGCGCAAG
>DASZCB010000633.1:0-6046 GCA_035943575.1 Rhodanobacter sp.
CGAAAACGCTGGCGACATTTCTGAAGCGCGCCACCGGTGTCGATATTGCCGTGGCCGAATTTGCTGCCGTCGAGCTGCCGCCGCATTTCCGCATGCGTTACCGGTTGCACGATGAGGACGGGAAAACGCTGACCAGCGGCCGCGACCTCGCCGCGCTGCGTGGGCAGTGGGAGGGGCAGGCGCGCGAGGCGTTCTCGCGCAAGACCGACATCGAGCTGACCCGCGAGGATGTGGCCAGCTGGGATTTCGAGGAGATCCCCGCGCAGGTGCGTTCCGACGGCGGCCTGATGGCGTTCCCGGCGCTGGTCGATCTGGGCGAGACGGTGGCGTTACGCGTGTTCGAGCGCAGCGACGAAGCGCGTGAAGCACACCGGCAGGGCGTGGTGCGGTTGTTGCGCAACGCGCTGGTCAGCGATGCGAAACAGGCGCGTCGGCGCCTGCCGATCGGCAACGCGCTTGCGCTGAAATACTCGCCTCTCGGCGGCGTCGATGGTCTGCGCGAGGACCTGCTGGAGGGCGGCTTCGGCGATCTGCTCGAACAGCACGAACTGGATGTTCGCACGGCCGGAGCGTTCGAGAAGCTGCGCACGCAGTTTTCGCGCGAACTGTTCGGCGCCGGCGTCGAGCGGTTGAAACTGGCCGAGCCCATCATCGAGGCGCAGGCAGAACTGAAACCATGGCTACAGCCGCCCCTGCTGGGCTTCGCACGTGCCAGCTATGACGACCTGCGCGAACAGTTCGACGCGCTGCTGACACCTGGCTTCCTGCGCGAGCTGCCGGCGGCGCGACTGGTGCATTACCCGCGTTACCTCAAGGCGATGCGCCTGCGTGGCGAGCGGCTGCGCCAGGACCCTGCGAAGGATCAGCAACGCATGCTGCAAGTCATGCCGTATTGGCGCGCGTACCTGCAGCACCGTGCCGCCGGCGCCGATGCGGCGAGCCTGGCCGAGCTGCGCTGGCTGATCGAGGAATGGCGCGTGTCGCTGTTCGCGCAGGAACTGAAGACCGCCGAACCGGTCTCGGCGAAGCGGTTGGCGAAGGCGCTGGCGACTCTGGGCTGAGCGGAGGTCGGCAGCGAGTAGTACGCGATTTGCCGAGGAAAGCATAGGTACTGCAGCTACTATGGACGTCCGTAACCGGACATTCCGTCGCATGGCCCCGCCCGTCAAATCCACCAACCTGCAGCAATGGCGCGACCGCGCCGGCACGCTGCCGTCGGTGCTGGACGAGGCATTGCAGGCGTGCATGGCGCACCCAGTTCCCGAAGCCGAGTGCTGCGACGTGCTGGATCTGCTCGGCATGCTTGGTTGCGATGCGCAGACCCAGGCGGCGGCGTTGTGGTTCGAGCTGGCAAGGGTCGAACCGGCGTTGCGGAAGGCGCAGGGCGCGAAATTGCCGGCGGAATTGCAGCGACTGGTCGGCGGCCAGCAGGCGGCCGAACAAGTATGGGCACTGCATGCGCAGCGGGCGCCGGAGGGCGCGGCCGAAGGTTTGCGTCGCCTGCTGCTGGCGATCGTGCGCGACCTGCGTGTGGTGTTCGTGCTGCTGGCGCGGCAACTGGCACGGATGCGCGCGGCATCGTCGTTGCCAGTTGAGCAGGCGGCAGCGCTGGCGCGGCTGACCCGCGACATCCATGCGCCGCTGGCGAACCGGCTCGGCATCTGGCAGCTGAAATGGGAGCTGGAGGATCTGGCGTTCCGTTTCCTGCAGCCGGAAATCTACCGTCGCATCGCCAAGCTGCTCGACGAGCGGCGCAGTGATCGCGAGAGTTTCATCCGCGAATCGCTGGACGAATTGCAGCGCTCGCTCGCCGCCGCCGGTATCCATGCCGAATTGGCCGGGCGACCCAAGCACATCTATTCGATCTGGAAGAAGATGCAGCGCAAGTCGCTGGACTTCTCCGACATGTACGACATCCGAGCGGTGCGCGTGCTGGTCGACAACATCACCGACTGCTACGCCGCGCTGGGCGTGGTACATGCACGCTGGCCGCATCTGCCAGGTGAGTTCGACGACTACATCGCGCGGCCCAAGGCGAACGGTTACCAGTCGCTGCATACCGCCGTGCTGGGGCCGGCAGGCAAGACGCTGGAAGTGCAGATCCGCACGCACGAGATGCATCGGGCGAACGAACTGGGCGTGGCCGCGCACTGGCGCTACAAGGAAGGCGGCAGCAGCGATGCCGAGTTCGAGGCGAAGATCGCCTGGATGCGCAAGTTGCTGGAGCCTCGCGGCGACGACGACAGCGCGCTGGCCGCCGAACTGCATACCGAACTGCTGGAAGACCGCGTCTACCTGCTGACGCCGAAGGGCGAGGTGTTCGATCTGGCGCGCGGCTCGACCGTGCTGGATTTTGCCTACCTGGTGCATACCGAGGTCGGTCATCGCTGCCGCGGCGCCAAGGTCAACGGCCGCATCGTGCCGTTGACGTTCCAGCCGCAGAGTGGCGACCGGGTGGAGATTCTCACCACCAAGCTGGGTGAGCCCAGCCGCGACTGGCTGTCGCCGCATCACGGTTACCTCAACACCTCACGGGCGAAGGACAAGGTACGCGCCTGGTTCCGCCGGATCGCCCACGACGCGAATCTCGCGGTCGGCCGCAGCATGTTCGAGCGCGAACTGAAACGGTTGGCGCTGTCGGGCGCGGACGTGAGCAAACTGCCGGTACATTTCCATTTGCAGACCCACGACGAGCTGCTGGTCGCGCTGGCGCTGGGCGAGATCACGCCCGGCCAGATCGCCCGCGTCGTGCAGGAAGCTTCGCAGCCGCCGGCACCGCCTCCGACGCCAGTGACGGCACGGCCGACCACGCTCGATCACGGCGCGCTCAGCATCGAAGGCATCGGCAACCTGCTGACCACGCTGGCGCGCTGTTGCCAGCCGCTGCCGGGTGACCCGGTGCGCGGTTTCATCACCAAGGGGCGTGGCGTGTCGGTGCACCGTGCCGATTGCGGCAGCCTGGCGCGGCTGGCGCGGCGGGATCCGGATCGGGTGATCGAGGTGAGCTGGGGCAGTGCGGCGGCGCAGGCGTACGAGGTGGATATCGAACTGCGTGGCTACGACCGCAAGGGCCTGCAGAAGGACGTGACCAGCGTCATCAGTAATGCCGGCACGCACATCATCGCCTCGTCCAGTCGGCTGTTCGCGCATACCGGCGAGGTGGAGATGCGCTTCACCCTGCGCGTGCGCGACTTCGAGCAGCTGTCGACCCTGCTAGGTAAGCTACAGGCGCTGCCGAACGTGGTCGACGTGCGCCGCGTCGGCGTCGGCTGAATGACCCCGCAATGCCTGGGTATGGGCGGCCCGGCGCTTCGCCGCCCGATGTTAAGCTGCAGCGATAGCCTTCACAGCCACGGATCATGAGCGGACGCCGAGACCAGCACGACGCACATCCACCCATTCGCACCGAGCCCACCCTGGGTGATATCGATCGGCTGGATGCGCCGCGCGCGACGTCCACCGATGGCTTGCCGCAAGTGTCGGTCGAGCCGCGCCATCCACGTGCGAGGACCACCAGCGCGCCGGTACGCCGACGTCGGCGTGGCTGGCTGATTCCACTAGTGCTGCTGGCGATCGCGCTGGCCGGCACGCTCTGGCTCAACCAGAACCGCTTGCGCGGCATGCTGCCGCGTACCGACTTCAATACGGTGCTGACACAGGCGCAACAGGCCTTGCAGGATGGCCGTCTGGACGGCCAAGACGGCACCAGCGCGCGTGAACTGTTCCAGGCCGCGGCGGCGCTGGAACCGGACAACGATCGTGCGCGCGACGGCTTGCGCCAGGTTGGCCAGGCCGAGTTGGCGCAAGCTGATGCTGCGATGCAGGCGGGCCATCTCGATCAGGCCACGCAGCAGGCGGCGGTCGCGCGCGAGTTGCTCGGCGGCGGAAGCGACATCGACCGGCTCGATCACGCGATCAGCAGCGCTCATGCGGGGCAGGTGCAGACGGTGGATCTGATCGATCAGGCCCAGAAGGCACTAGCCGCGGACAAGCTGGACGGCGCGGATGGTGCTGGTGCGCTGTACCAGCGCGTGTTGCGCGCCGATCCGGGCAATGCGGTGGCGGCGCACGGACTTGATCAGGTCGGCTACGCACTGGCGGTACAGGCGCGCAAGGCGTTCGATGCGAAGGACACCGCCGCAGCCAATGCCAGCATCGAACAACTCGCCGCGCTGCAACCGAACAACGGCGCGCTGCCGGCGCTGCGCGCGCTGCAGGCGCAGACGCACAAGCAGGACAATACGGCGCTGGATGCGGCGCTCAAGCAGGGTCAGGATGCCTTGCGCGCCGGCCGCATCGGCGGCGCCGGCGACGACACCGCACTGGCCTATTTCCAGGCTGCGCTCAAGCTCGATCCCGACAATCCGCAGGCGCGCGCAGGTCTCGGCAACGTGGCGCAGGCGATGACCGTGCAGGCGAGCGCGGCGATCGATGCCGGCGATACTGCGCAGGCGGCGAAGCTGCTCGATCAGGCGGCAGCGCTGGCGCCGAAATCGGCCGATCTCGCGGCCGCGCGCGCACGTCTGGGCAGTGCAGCGTCACCGCCCGCGACTGCTGCAGCGAATGTTGCCGACGCAGCGCCCGCAGCGCTGTCGCCGCAGCAAAATGCGGCGGTGGCGCAACTGGTGCAGCGTGCACAGGTAGCCGCGAAGGCCGGCGACATCATGATGCCGCCGGGCGATAGCGCATACGATTTGTATCGCAGCGCGCTGGCGATCGACGGCAACAACGATGCGGCGCTGCACGGGCTGCAGGCGTTGCCTGGCCAGGTCGAGCAGCAGTTCAACCAGGCGCTCGGCGCGGGCAAGCTGAAGCAGGCCGACGACATGCTGGCCAACCTGGCCGAGCTGGCACCGGGCGATGCCGCGCAAGGTGCGTTGAGCGATCGGCTGGCCGGCGCATGGCTTGATCAGGCCGAGCAGCAACTCGGGCGTGGCGACAACGTCGGCGCCAGCCAGTCGCTGGAGCGTGCCCGCAAGCTGGCGCCGAATCATCCGCGCGTACTCGATCTGACAGCGCGATTGCAGGGCGGCCGGTGAGCACTGCATGACGGTGTTGGTGTTCGGCGGCAGCAGTCAGATCGGCCACTTCCTGTTGCCGCGACTGCTGGCCAGCGGCGAATCGATACTGGCGTTGAGCCGGCATTCGCGGCCGGCGCTAGCCGGAGTGAACTGGCTGCAGGGTGCACTGCCCGCCGACATTCCAGAGCTGCCGCCGTTGTCGGCAATCATCAGTTTCGGTCCGCTGCAGGGCTTGGCCGATTGGCTGGTGCAGGCTCGTTTGACCGATGCGCCGCGGGTGATCGCCACCAGTTCGATGAGTGCCGAAACCAAGCGCGATTCCAGCGTCTCGGCCGAGCGCGCCATCTCGCGCCAGCTGCGCGACGGCGAGATCGCGCTGGCCGCGGCGTGTGCCCGCCATGGCTGCGCCTGGACGGTGCTGCGGCCAACCCTGGTCTACGGCGCCGGGCTGGACAAGAGCCTGACCCCGATTGCCCGCCGCGCGATGCGCACGCGGCTGTTTCCGCTGCCGTCCGGTCGTGGTCTGCGTCAGCCGGTGCATGCGGACGATATTGCGCAGGCGGTGCTGGCTGCGCTGGAGTGCCCGGCTGCGGCGGGCCGGATCCTGCCGATCGGCGGCGGCGAGCGCCTGCCGGCCGGCGAAATGTTCGCGCGGGTGCGTCGCAGCCTGCCGCGTACCACCGTACCGCTGCCGCTGCCGGCGTGGCTATTGCGGCTGGGGCAGTACGCGCTGCCATCGCTGCGAGGCCCGTTGAATCGGCTCGACGCCGACCTGATTGCCGACAACAGCGAACTGCAGCGGCTGCTCGGTATCAGCCCGCGACCGTTCCGGCTGGAGTCCTCGATGTGGATGTCTCCCGGGTAAGTGCACCAGGGAATCGGCCGCATTGCCCGCGTTCCGCCACGAAACCGGCCGCCGCGTTCATATGCGCGCCGGGTAGCAGGCCCTATGATCGAACCACTTGATTGCTGGATTTCCCCACGTTGGACTTCTTGACTCGTCTTAGCTCGCTCGCGCGCCGCTG